>JAILNT010000081.1 GCA_024691265.1 Treponema sp.
TAAAAGATAGTAAATAAAAAATTACTACACTAAATTTACTCACTATCTATTCTAGCAGACTTCAATTCTAGCTTTCTTTTATACATAATAGCATCAGCTCGTTCAAATACATCAGACACAGATTTATCTTCGCCTGGTATATACTCAGAAAGTCCAACAGCTACAACTACCCTGCCTTCATTCTTATTTTTCTCAACAACATTGTTTATAGATTTCATCAACTCTTCTCGCTTTTCATAATCATTTCCTTTAAGTATAACAGCAAATTCATCACCACCAATACGGAAAACAGGACTATGTTGAAAAACATGACATATTATCGAACAGGCTTCTTTTATATATTTATCACCTGCCTTATGTCCAAGAGTATCATTTATCTGTTTAAGCCCATTTACATCACAAACTGCAACAGCAAAAACATAATCAGCTTCATGCTCTATATCAAAGTTTATATGTTCCTCCGCTTCTGTATAAGCATGCTTGCTTTTTACTCCTGTAAGCGAATCTCGATTTGCAATCTCTGTCATCATTTCATAATGAGCCCTACGCTTAATACTTTCATCTATATTGCTTAATCCTATAACAATATGATGATTGTCTTCTAAAGCCATACGTGTAGCTTTCATTCTAAAATAAGTGGCTTCTCCATTTAATATAATCCTGAACGTCAAAAGAAAAAGCCTGTCTACAGACAATACATTCATAAAGTTTTCTTTATTTACAGCCTGTAAAAAAGTATCTTTATCATCTACATAAATAAGATTAAAAAAAGAGCCTGTACAAAAATCAAAAAAATCCCGACCAGCCGGAGCTAAATGTAATTTCTTATATTCATCGCTAGACTTATATTCTATATATTCATTCGTTTTTGTATTTACATAATAAATGCAGTCATAATCGTAGGCTAAAGCTTCTGCAATACCTGCATACGTCAACGACTTTTTCATAGTACGTTCGTACATTGCAATTCGTTGCATGTGAGCATCAGTATTGCTAAAAGCAATAAGAATATGAGCAGAATCATTCTGTTTTACTCTAGTAGCCTTTAATCCTACATATGTGGCTTTTCCATCTAAAAGCATGCGATAATTTAAGGAAAATGAATTGTCAACACAAAGAACTTTAAGAATATTTTCTTTTTTGAAAGCTGTATGAACTGTATCAATATCTTCAGAATATGTAGAGTCCTCAAACTCCTTTACAATTTTTTTAAAGTCATCTCCAAGCATACATATATCAAGGGCTTGGTCTTGTTCATGAGGAATAAACTCTATAAATTTATCATTATTTGTATTAACACAGAAAATACGGAAAAAATCTCGTGCTAAAGACCTTGTAATATCTTCATATTTAAGGTTATGAATATATTGTACCTCGTTTTCCATATTAATCTTTATACTCCTTACAAAAACATAATTATTTAACTCAATTTATGTAGCTGCATTTCTTATAAAAATTATATAGCAGTCTAAAAGCGTTAACAAAAAAATATCAAAGATTATTATCCTCTTAAAGTAAACTTTTTCCAAAAAGATAGGGCTTTATTTTAAATAGCCGATAATAAATAAAAGGAGAAAATACATGATTAAAAAACTTCTCGCTCTAATAACTTTTCTTTTTACAGGATTTGCATTTAGCGAAGAAAAAAGTTTCAAAATTCATATCTATGATAAAGACAAAGAGACTACATTTTTTTATGAAACTGATAACAAGGGAAAATCTTTCTCTCAATTTTATGCAGATGTAAATATTCAGGAAACAATAGGAAAAATGTTTCTTGAAAGATTTAATAGAAAATACAGTATGAAAAGTTCTAGCCCATATAAATACAATACAGGGAAAAAAACTAACCCTGACAAAGAAAAGCTTATCAGTCTTACAAAAGAATATGGGCTTGTTTATTCTGTAGATTTAACTGATAAATTAGAACATCCCTGGGTATCAATGTATTACTTAGATTCAAAGACATCTGAAATCATGCTGATATTCTACGATATGACACAGATAGATTAAAACAAAGGATAAAAATAATGGTAAAGAAAATATTAGTAATATTTGGGCTTATTATAACAGCCTCAATATATGCAGAAACAAAAGGCTTCGGTTATATAATTGACGGAGAAGCTGCAACATTTCTTTATGACAATGTAAACGATAAAAAGCAGTTCTCATTTGAATATATTGATACAGAAGTTAGAAAAATTATAGAAGATTACCTAAAGAAAAATACAGGCAAAGAAAGCAAATTAGAACCTGTTATGTTCAAAGAATATGATAGAGACTATCCAGAATTAAAAAACATGGTAGAATCACATGGCTTTATTTACCTTATATCTCCAGCAAATGGTGCCATAGTATTTTTTCATAATGAAAATATTGATGATATAAGCATGCTCATTTATCACATAAAATAAATCCTCAAAAAACCGTTTATCCATAATACATTTCAGAATAAATACCATAATTTTCATTATCTACTGTGGAAAATAGGGTATAAATGCCGATGCATAAATCTATGAGGGGAAATCTGAAAAAGGTTGGAATCAAAGATTGGATAGAAGAAGTGTGCTTAAATATAAGGTTTTTGTTTTCATTATAGCATTTTCAATTCCAGGTTTTCTTGCTGTAAGCAGTATGCAAGTCAGAAAATATACAAAACTGGAAAAGGAAGTTCAAGCTTTAGAAAAACAACAAAAAAGCCTTATACGACAAAACGAAAATCTCATTGAAAACATAGTTTTACTTTCAAGCTCAACCAGAATAGAACGTATGGCAAGAAATGAACTTGCAATGAGAAAAGCTGAAAGCGAAGAAATAATACGCGTAAAGATTTCAAAAGAATAAAAAAATGAGGGATATGAAATAAATCAAATCCCCCATCAATTTCATAAAATTAACCTTACCAGGTTGCAACTATACTTTTAAGTTCATCAAGCATTTTCAATATAACTTCCTGCTTTTTGGCACTATAACAAATAGCTTCTCTTTGTAATTTCAAAAAGAAAGGAGCAAGAGGAGTAAGCTTATCCATAGGAACCTTATCCACATCATATTCAAGAAGTACACTTCCTGTTACAGGATTATGAACAACACTTTTAACAGCTGGAGATGACTGCAAAATAGCTTTAGCAGCTTCTACAACTTTCTGGTCCTTAAAAACAGCAGCTCTTAATCTTACTCTTCCCGGGAAAAAACTAGTAATCATACAATACTCCAACAAACTTAAAAGTAATAACCTATATTATTTTTTATCTGCCTTTGGTTTAGAAGCAGATTTTTTCTTTGAAACTGTTTTAGACTTTGAAGCAGCCTTCTTTTTATTTTTTTCAGACTCATCAGACTTTGAATCTTCTTTCATAGTCTTTACATCAGACTCAACACAAAGCATATTTGCTTCCTGCTCAAATGTTGCTAATTCATCATCAGAAAGAACAGAACGCATTGCAGCCACACTTATACCAATTGTTACACTATTATGAAGTAAAGCTGCAAGAGCTGGATTAATAAAGCCAAAAATACCTCCAGCAAGAAGAAGAGAATTAACTCCAATAATAATCTGATTATTTCTATACATCTTGTTTAATAACCCCTGTCCAAGATAACGAACGGTAACAAGACTTGCTAATCCATCTTCCGAAAGCATAATATCAGCTGTTTCACCTGCAATTGAAGAGCAACCGTCTATTGCAATTCCAACTTCAGCAGCAGAAAGAGCTGGAGCATCATTAATGCCATCTCCTATCATAATAACTTTATGCTTTGCATCATGTTCTTTTTTCACAAATTTTACTTTATCTTCTGGTAAAGCCTGTGCATAAAAGGCATCAAGTCCAACATCATTAGCAATCTTTTGAGCAGCTCCTTCTGTATCACCGGTTACCATAATACACCTATTAATACCACTTCGCTTCAAACAGGCTACAGCATGTCTGGCATCAGGGCGAACAGGGTCTCCTATAGCAAGAATAGCAGCAAGCTTTCCATCTACAGACATATACAAAAGTGAATGACCAGTTTCAATAGATTGCTTTTGAATAGCTTTAGCTGCATCTTCAAAAGGAATCTTTTCATCATCAAAGATAAAGTGAGCACTACCGATACAGATTCTCTTTTCATCAAGAGTAGATGCAATTCCATGCGAAACGATATATTCAACCTTTGCATGCTTTTCTGGGTGCGAAAGATTTTTATCTTCTGCCGCCTTAACAACAGCCCTTCCCAATGGGTGCGGAAAATGTTCCTCAAGACAAGCTGCGAGAAGAAGAACATCATCTTCAGACATAGAACTTTCTATAGGATATACATCTGTAAGAACCGGATTTGCATAAGTTAAAGTACCAGTTTTATCAAAAATAACAGTATCAGCATGAGCTACTTCTTCAAGGAATTTACCGCCTTTAACGGAAATGCCATGCATTGCAGCTTCTTTCATTGCAGAAAGTACAGAAATAGGAGCTGCAAGTTTCATAGCACAAGAATAATCAACCATTAAAGTAGAAATAGTCTTTGTAACATTACCTGTAAAAAGATATGTAAGACCGGCTATTAAAAAGTTAAAAGGAACAATCTTTTCAGCAAACTGTTCAGACTTCTTTTCTGCCTGGGCTTTTAAAGACTGTGACTGGTCTATCATATTAATGATATTATGAACTTTAGTATCTGTTCCAGTAGAACGCACTCTTATTACAAGCTCACCTTCTTCAAGCATAGTACCTGCAAATACATTTGAAGCAATTTTCTTTTCTACAGGTAAAGATTCACCTGTTATACTTGCCTGGTTTACCATGCCTTCGCCTCTTTCTACAGTTCCATCAGCTGGAATCTGACTTCCGGAACGAACTATAATGAGGTCATCTTTTTTCAACGCAGAAGGAGCAATAGTCTTTTCTTCATCTCCAACAAGAACATGAACATTCTCATTTGAAATTAAAAGAGTTTTTGCGAGATTGTCATAAGACTGCCGGCGAGTAATTTCTTCCATTTCTTCTCCCATTGTAAGAAGAACAGAAACAGAACTTGCCGTAGAATAATTACCAGTAAGAACAGAAACTGTAAGAGCCGTAGCATCAAGAAGGTCTGTACTGAAAACTTTTCCATTTGCAGCAGATTTTACTGCCTTAAAAATACGAGGAAGTATATTCTTATAAAGAATAAGATGCCTTATAGGTAAAGGAAGAAAACTTCTGAAAAATACTCCTACAAGAGTATCTACAAAAACTCCTAGTATACTTTGACTTTGCGGCACAATAGCAACTGCTTCAAGCAAACTTTCATCATCAAGATACTTAGCCGTTAAAGCCCTGAAAAGATTCAATATTTCCTTTACTGTTATCTGATTAACATCATAATATATTAAAAAAGAACCTACTGAAGGATTAACTGTTATTTCTATAATTCCCTGTTGGACTGCAATAAGAGTTTGAGCTAAAGTAGCCTGTCTCGCTGTAAGAGAAAACCTATTGTATCCAAGTCTCAAACGACCAGGTAGAGAATGTCTTACATAAACCTTCATAATATCTCCTCAATAAACAATGAAACCATCTGAATAAGATTCCCATTTATAAAAATAAAGGGGGAAAATCTCTCAGATGGTTTTCTCAAAAAGCAAAAAACTTAAAAACTTAAGCCTTCTTTGCATTTTCATTGTTGTATTTTGCTTCTGCAACAATGTCCTGAGCATCTTCTTTTACAGATTCTGCAAATGCAACAGCATCATCTTTCAGGCGAAGACCTGTTCCTACTACAGAAGCACAAGCTTTGTGAAAAGCTGGGCTACGAACAATAGCAACAGCTGCAATACCTGCTGCAACACCAATACCAAAAGCTGCCCACTTATTAATTACCATATTAAAACCTCGCTAAATATATATTATCCCAGTGCAAAATCTTTAGCAATAAAATCAGAAAAAGATTACCTTATCCTTACTTATTATAAAGCGGGAAAAGCCTGTTATAAGGGACAAAGAAATAAGCTAATGCTAACGATAAAAAAAACTCATTAAAAAAAGGATTCGAACTAATAAAGCTAAATATAATTCAACTTTAAAAAGCCCGAATCCTTTCTTTATAATTTTAATAAAAAATTATTACTCGATTACATTTTTATCCAGTTTCCAAATATCACGAACATAATCTTCGATAGTACGGTCAGAACTGAATTTTCCAGAACGTGCAATATTAAGTAAAGCTTTCTTTGTCCATTCTTTCTTGTTCATATAAGCTTCTGCAACTTTTTCCTGAGCCTGAACATAAGACTCAAAATCTGCAAGAACATAATAAACATCAGGTCTCTGACCTTCAATTCCATATACAAGAGAATCATGAATTTCTTTGAAAATCTGTCTTGTTGGGTCATAAGTGCCATCAACAAGCTGTTCAACAACCTTAGCAAGTTCTGGATTACAATCCAAATACTTTTGAGGGTTATAACTATGTTCTGCTTCAATCTTGCTTATTTCATCGCTTGTAAGACCAAAGATAAATACATTATCATCTCCAGCTTCCTGAGCAATTTCAATATTTGCACCATCAAGAGTACCAAGAGTCAAAGCACCATTCATCATGAACTTCATGTTACTTGTACCTGAAGCTTCTTTTCCTGCTGTAGAAATCTGTTCAGAAACATCACTAGCCGGGAAAATTTTTTCAGCAACAGAAACACGATAATTTTCAATAAATACAACGCGGAGTCTACCACCAACACGGCGGTCATTATTAATTCTCTCTGCTACAGTGTTTATCAATTTGATTATAGTTTTAGCACGTCTGTATCCGGAAGCAGCCTTTGCACCAAAAATAAAGGTACGAGGAGGTAAATTATAGCTAGGGTCAGAAACGATTCTATTGTAAAGATACATTACATGGAAAATATTAAGAAGCTGTCTCTTATATTCATGTAAACGCTTTACCTGAACATCAAAAATGCTTTCAGGGTCAAGGAATTCATTCTGATTATGCTTTAAATACTCAGCAAGCTTCTGCTTATTACGAAGTTTAATTGCAGCAAGTTCTTCAAGAGAAGCATCATCATCAACAAACTTTTCAAGCCCTTTAAGCTTTTCTAAATCAGTTTCCCAGCCTTCACCGATTCGTTTTGTTATGAAACCTGCAAGCTCTGGATTAGAATTCAAAAGCCATCTTCGCTGAGTAACACCATTTGTCTTATTGTTAAATTTTGCAGGATAAAGGTCAGCCCAATCTTTTAATTCCTGCTCTTTTAATATCTTTGTATGAAGTTCAGCAACACCATTTACGCTAAAGCCTGCATGAATTGCAAGATTTGCCATGTGAATTTTTCCATTATGAATGATAGACATGTGGTTATGCTTTTCATAATCTCCAGGATACTTATCACGCAGTTCAATAAGGAATCTACGATTTATTTCTTCAACAATCTGATAAATACGAGGTAAAAGTCCCTGGAAAATATCAATAGGCCACTTTTCCAAAGCTTCTGCAAGAATAGTATGATTTGTATAGGCAAAAGTCTTAGAAACGATAGACCAAGATTCTTCCCAGCCCAAGCCATATTCGTCCATCAAGATTCTCATCATTTCTGGAATAGCAACAACTGGATGAGTATCATTAAGCTGAATTACATGATATTGTGCAAACTTTCCGAAATCAGTTCCGTAAAGCATTACAAAATGATGTATCATGTCCTGCAAACTTGCACTTGTGAAAAAATACTGCTGCTTTAATCTTAAAGCCTTACCGCTTGGACCATTATCATTAGGATAAAGAACACGGCTTATATTTTCAGCACTATTTTGTCTTTCAACAGCTCTGTTATACTGCATATCATTAAAAAGCTGGAGGTCAAATCCATCAGGACTTGAAGCCTGCCACAAACGAAGAGTATTAACAGTATTATTTCCAAAGCCTACAATAGGCATATCATAAGGAGTTGCAGTTACTTCTTCTGCATCTTGTATATAAAATCTGTCATGTCCGTCTGGAGTTTTACCATATACAATACGACCTCCAAAACGAACAGTAACAGCAAGGTCACTTCTCTTTATTTCCCATGGGTCACGATGGCGAAGCCAGTTATCAGGATATTCTACCTGATATCCGTCTTCAATATGCTGCTCAAACATACCATATTCATAGCGGATACCATAACCCATTCCAGGATACTGTAAAGTAGCAAGGCTATCCAAAAAACAAGCAGCTAAACGACCAAGACCACCATTACCTAAACCAGCATCAGGTTCTTCATCTTCTACGATATCGAGATTGATATCCATATCATTTAGAACCTTTTTTACTTCATCTTTTATCTGTGCATTAATGAGGTTATTACTTAAAGCTCTACCCATCAAGAATTCTGCAGAAAGATAATAAACCTGTCTTGTAGGTTTTGCATCATAAGCACGGCGGGTTTTCATCCAGTTAGGCATGACAGCAGTATCCATCACAGAAGCTGCTACTGCATCAAATAAATCATGCATATTAGCCTGAGTGATATCCTTTCCATACTGACGACTTAAACGCTCAGTAAGGCTTTTTCGGAATTTCTCCGCATTGAATTCCATATTAGCTCCTTTCACTATTTATATAAAATGTCATTTTGCCATGAGAATAACTAAACTCAAAGAAGGTACTACATACCTTTTTTGAGCATTTAGATACTCTTCCGAACCTTCAAGGCAAATGGCATCGCAGCCTGTAACACTTGAATCAATAGATGTATCTGCAACCCTGTACCATTTAGTTCCTGTTGGAGCAACTGGTAATATTGCAACTTCATCACGAACACTCGTATTAGCCATAACATAGAAATCATTATCTGCCGGATAACCAAAATCTTCAGCACATTCCCCATTCAATCTGAAAGCAAGAAAATGAGATACTTTTGACCAATCCGGCATAGTTCCGTCTTTTGTATACCAACAGATATCCGCAGACTTATTTCCTTCTCCCCTAAAGCCCCGGAAGAAATCAGAACGTCTGAATACAGGGTGTTTTTTTCTTAAAGCGATAGCTCTTTTTGTAAATTCTACAAGATTTTTATTTTTATTTTCCAATGCCCAATCAAGCCATGAAATCTCATTATCCTGACAGTAAGCATTATTATTTCCAAATTGAGTACGTCTGAACTCATCACCGGCAAGTAACATAGGAGTTCCCTGAGATATAAACAAAGTAAGAATAAAATTTCTTACCTGCTTAAATCTGTTACGCTCTATTACAGGATTTGCAGAAACGCCCTCATAGCCGTTATTATAACTATTATTATTATCACTGCCGTCTCTGTTATTCTCACCGTTCTGCTCATTATGCTTATTATCATAACTAACAACATCGTTCAGAGTAAAACCATCATGACAAGTAACAAAATTAATAGAGTTAAAAGGTCTTCTGCCGCTACTTGCATATAAATCGCTACTACCACTTATTCTTGTAGCAGCTTGTGTTGCAACATAATCATCTCCCCGCCAGAATCTTCTTATATCGTCTCTATATCTGTCATTCCATTCACACCAGCGGTCACCGAAAAAAGAACCTACCTGATAAGCTCCAGCTGCGTCCCAAGGTTCAGCAATTACCTTTGTATTATGTAGAACAGGGTCTTGGGCAATACTATCAAGCAAAGGTGCTTTTTGAAGTATTTCACCATTCTGTCCACGACCTAGTACACTTGCCAAATCAAACCTGAATCCATCGATATGCATTTCAAGAACCCAGTAGCGAAGACATTCTATAACAAATTCTACCACTACCGGATTATTACAGTTCAAAGCATTTCCACAACCAGAAAAGTTCAGATAATATTCTCTATGGTCATTTACCAGGTGATAAAAAATACTATTATCAAGACCTCTAAAATTCAGCATTACGCCATTTTCATTACCTTCGGCAGTATGATTAAAGACAACATCGAGTATAATTTCTATACCCTCTTTATGAAAAGCTTTTACCAAATCTTTAAATTCATTTACACAGGCACCAGGTCTTTTATCAAAAGCATAAGAAGCCTTAGGAGCAAAAAAAGATATTGTATTATAACCCCAGAAGTTCTTTAATTTTTCACCCGTTCTTGGATTTGTATTTGAATTCTCTGTTTCATCAAATTCAAAAATTGGTAATAATTCTACAGATGTAACACCTAAATCTTTTATGTATGGTAATTTTTCAATTAAACCTTTATAAGTGCCAGAATGTTCTACTTCTGAAGAAGGAGATGCGGTGAAACCTTTTAGATGAGTTTCATATATTATTGATTTACAGAGGGGAATACCGAGAGGCTTATCACCTTCCCAATCATAAGATTTATCATCAACGACAACACATTTAGGAAAAACAGATAGAGAATGTTCTTTTTCAAGGTCTATATCCATTTTATCTCGGATTACTGTGTAACCTTTAGGAAGATTTTTGAAAACAGGAACAGCTGTCATTGCCTTTGCATAAGGGTCAAACAATACCTGCTTTCCATCGAAGCGATGACCTTTTGAAGGTTCAAAAGGCCCATATACTCTATACATATATAAAGCACCGGCTTTTAATCCTTCAACAAATATATGCCATATATCGCCTGTCTTGTTGTTTTCAGGCGACAGTTCATACATTACAGCTGGCTTTGAATCATTTTCATTCTCATACAATTCCAGAATGACTCGAGTGCCATTTCGACTAAAAAGAGAAAAATTGACTCCTTCGGGAGTTACAGAAGCTCCCATCGGCAAACACTTTCCTGTCATTATACGAAATTTTTCCATGCTTATAATTTTATGACACACATTTTCATTTTGCAAGGAAAATATTTAAAAATAAAATTAAATTACGTTTTTTTAAAAATTCTCTGAAATTTTATTCGTCTGCAAGAGCTTTTACAGGATCTAATTTAGCAGCACGGCTAGCCGGATTAAAACCAAAAAAGATTCCAACAAACACGCTAAAGAAAAATGAAACTACACAAGAAGTATAATTTATTACAAAGCTTTGAGAACGAACAAACTCTATTGCAAAACTTATAGCAATCCCAAGTATTATACCCAAAATACCGCCTAAAAGTGTAATACTTGCACTTTCAACAAGAAATTGTCTCCTTATTGCAGCAGGGCTTGCTCCTAAAGCCTTTCTTATACCTATTTCCTGTCTTCTTTCAGTTACTGTAACAATCATAATATTCATAATGCCAATACCGCCTACCAAAAGACTTATTGCAGCAATTCCACTAAGCATAAGACTAAGAGTATTAGTTATAGAGCTTGCCTGTTCTATAAGGGATTGCATGGAAGTAACACTAACACTATATTCTGTTCCACTAACTTTAGTACAATAATCATCTGCAAGGTCAACAAGCTTTGTTGTATAGGCAGGGCTTGTTGCTTGAATCATAACAGTTGAAGCATAAGGATTAGGAGTTATTTTTTTCTCATAAAATCCTCGTGGAATATAAATACCTGTTGTACTAGATTCCATACCGCTATTTTGTTCTTTTAATACACCAACAACTTCAAAACCAAAAGGAGTACTGCTAGTATAAAGGAGAATATGCTTACCTACAGCTTCACCGCTTGGAAAAAGCCCTGCGGCAATTTCACTACCCAATATAACTTTCTGTAAACCTTTTACACTATCTGTCACAGTAAAATAATTTCCATAATCAAGTTCAAGCCCGCACATCTCTAAATAGCCGTCTTCTACAGCAGTACAATTTGAACTTACACTTGTATCTCCATAACTTAAAGTTGCAGAAAGACTGTTTGTATACCAAATTTTTTTAACATTAGGTAAAGCTTCAAACATATCACTTCTAAACTTTTCATCAAAATTTAGCGTTATAGCATCTCTTTTTCTTCTCATGAAACCTGTACTGACACTTACTAAATCAAGTCCCTGAGAACCAAAGGTATCTTGAATTTCTTTTGTAGAGCTTTTACCTATACTTGTTATTACAATAACACTTGCAACACCTATTATTACACCTAAAAGAGAAAGAAAAGTCCTGGTTTTATTCCTTACAAAATTTTGACAGGCATTTATAAAATCTTCAAACATTAACTTTTTATCTCCTTATTTATAACATTAGAACTATCACTTTCAATAAGTCCGTCTAATATTCTTATACAACGAGGAGTACTTAATCCTATTTTAGGGTCATGAGTTACTATTACTATGGTAGTCCCTTTAGAATTTATTTCATCAAATAATGACAATACCTGCCGACCTGTTTCACTATCCAAAGCTCCAGTAGGTTCATCAGCAAGAATGATATGAGGATTAGTTACTGTGGCACGGGCTATGGCAACTCTTTGCTTTTGACCACCAGAAAGTTCTGTAGGTCTATGCTTCATTCTATCCTGTAAGCCAACTCTTTCTAAGGCAGTTTCTGCCATGTCTCTACGTAAAGCCCTTTCTATTCCCTGATAACGTAAAGGTAACATTACATTTTCAAGGACATTCATACTAGTAAGAAGATGATACTGCTGAAATACAAAACCAATAGTTTTATTACGAAGAACTGCAAGCTCCTTTTCTGTCATTTTTGCGGTTTCTTTTCCTCCAATTTCAACAGTTCCGGAGCTAGGACAATCAAGGCAGCCTATCATATTCATACAAGTAGATTTCCCAGAACCAGAAGGTCCCATTATAGAAAGGAATTCTCCCTGCTTCACTGTAAAATTTATATCTTTAAGAGCATAAACAATATTTTCACCCATCACATAAGTTTTAACAACATGCTCCATTCTTATAACAACATTATCTTTCTTTTCTTTAGAAGCTTTTTCCATTACATACCTGGCATACCACCGCCACCGCCCATTCCAGGAGGAGGTCCCATCATATCAGAATTCGATTCCTTTTTATTTTTATTATTCTGCTTATTATTACGGAATCTTCCACTTATACTGCTTTTCTGCAATTGCTTAAGCATATCACCTTCTTCAAGCCCTGAAAGAATAGTCACATAAGAAGAACCATAAGGAGAAACCTCTACATAAATTTTTTCGCTTTCTCCACTACGGGACATTTTTTCTACATAAGCTTTTCCATTGTCATAGCCAATAGCCATTCTATCTACTAATAAAAGTTCTTCAGGATCACTCAACCTGATTTTTCCAGTAAAAGAATAGTTAGGAAGTATTTCTTCAGGATAATCATCAATTCTTGCAACCGCATTTACAACAGTAGCACCTCTTGAAGTTATTTCACCAATAGCAGGATAACCTACAAGATAACCGTCAACAGTTCCATCATAGGCGGGAAAAGTAAACTCTACGGTTTGTCCTGAAACAAGACGGCTTACATCAGTTTCTGCAATTTCAACTTCTGCTTTTAAATATGATAAATCCACAAGAGTTCCAATAGAATCCTTAGCTTCAAGATAATCACCTACAGCTATATCGAGGTCTACTATAATTCCATCAAAGGTTGCAACAATTTGTCTGTCTTTTACTTTCTGAACAAGAGATTTTCTTTGAACATACAATAATTCAAGCTCTTTTACAGAACCTGTTACTTTCTTTTGCTCTATATAATAATCAAGATTAGCCAAATTATCTTGCTGAGTTGTATCATCAAGCTGTAATATAAGCTGCCCTTTTTTCACATGCTGACCTTCACTAACATAAACCCCTGTAACTTTTCCATCATCAAGAGCTTGTAATGACTGTTCATTTGCAGCACTTATATTTCCTGCAATTTCTATAACATCTTCAGAAACTTCTTTTTTCACTCTATAGATTTCTGTACTATCATTTTTATTAAGTAAAACGCGTGCCAAAATAAGAATCAAAGCTATAAAAAAAACAGATAAAATAATAGCGGCAATTATTTTAGGGAAATTAGATTTACTTTTTACTTTTTTTCTCTTGTCACTCATTTTTGCATTTATCCGTTTCTTTGTAACAGCAGCCATTATTCCCCTCCTAGATGAGCTGCAGAAGCTTCATCATTATCATCATGAAACAAAAGATTTACTTCGTTGTTATAAATAATCATTTCTATATCTGTTATAAGAGCATTTACTAAAGCTTCATCTCTTTTTGTAAGAGCATCAAGGTAATCACTTTCAACAAGCACACCGGCTTTATAATATTTATATTCATCATCAGCAAGTTTTTTATACATGCTATATTCTTCAGCATAGTTCTTTCTTGCCCAAACTATATCTTCCAGTGAAGTTTTTTTATCGAGTATGTCATTTTCATAATCTTCTTCTGCACTCTTTATATCTATTAATTCAAGATTACGATTAACTTCATCTTGTTTATCTTCTATTTTTTCAAGTGCAAAACTGTTTGGTTTTAAGCCTATGGATAAAGAGTATATGGGGTCTTTAGATGAAGAAGCTGCAATATTACTTGCAAATTTTTTATCAGCTGTAGGAAATGAAATACCGGCAGAAAGAGATAAACCTGCCCATGTTAAAGATAATCCTGTATCAACAGTATCACTATTTGCATCTGTATCATTAAAGGTATAACCAGCATTTCCTGAAAGAGTAACAGAATAATCGGCTTTACGTTCTAGCTCTGCTATGTAAGTGGCCCACCTTGCGGCTTCAATATCGCTATAACTATCTTTTGGAAAACTTGACATATCAAGCCCTTCTTTCAAAGGTATTTTTTCCGGTAAAAAAGAAAAAACCTGTAATTCCTTTACATCAGGTGAATAAGAATAGTTATATTCAGTTCCACATTTTTTAGCAAAAAGAGCTGTGTTTCTATCAAGTTCCCTTATAGCTTTTTCAACTTTTCTTTCTGAACTTTTTACATCGAGTTCTGCACTCCTGTAAGTAGAAGAACTTTTACTATATCCCTGAGCTTGAATTGTACGCAAAGCAAGCTGATTATCATAAAGGTCATTTTTTTCTTCTAGAACATCAATAACATACTCATAAAGTTCTTTTAATTCACTGTAAAAAGACTTTTCAACAGTAAGAGCTTGGTCTTGAAGATTTCTTTTTGATTCTAAAAGTGTTCTTTTTGACTTTAATAATTCAATTTTGCGACTTAATCTAGCACCCGATATTATATCAGTTTCAAAAGTCAAAGACATATCTTGCCAATTATCTTCATCATCTTCATTTGTTCCTGTTGCAGAAAAAGATATAGAACTATTATTTAATTGAGGAATAGAAACAGTTGCAGAAGGTTTTACTGTAAAAGAAGAATCAGAACCATTAGTTTTTAATGTCATAGCTCCAGAAGAAAGATTTACCTCTACACCATTATTTATTTTGCTTTCTTCAAGTTCTAAAGAAGATTGTGTCACTATATAAGTGTATTTCTTTAAGGTAAGGTCATTTGACATATAACCTGCAAGAAGTTCTTTTACTCTACTATACTCATCTTCCTCAGAAAATGCCTGTAAAGAAAAAAATAGAAAAATGAGAAACCTAAATGTAAAAGGCAAGATATATTTCTTCATATAAATACATGCTAAGTGCGTGTACTTAAAGAAATCTGTATATTTACTCTTTTTATTATAATATTTTGTTTTTTGAGACTATTTATCTAAAAAGAAAGATTCCATATCAACTAGCCTCTAAGGGGAATTGATATGGAATTAACAATAAAGAAACAAGCTACAGAAAAGTAGCCGTTACAATTCTATAGTTTATTAGTTTTTACTTTTGAAAAAGATTTTTCAACAAAATAACAATATTTCCTACAAAAGAAGAACCTGCAACAAGAGTTCCAACAGAACTTCCTATTGAAGCAAGTATAAGTACAAGGAATACTCTTAAAACTCTATTCCTATACATACCTTTCAAATTAAAATCCTGTTGCATAGTTTCTAAGTCTGAAACAGTAGGCTTACAAACAACAGCCTGTACTATGCCGCTTACCATACCAACTCCAACGAAAGGACATAAAGAGGTAAAAGGAGCAAGCACTAAGCTTGAAAGAATAGCAAGGGGGTGTCCTGCTGCTATTAATGTTCCTATAGCTGCAAGAACTCCGTTCCAGATAAACCAGGAACCTATCATATTAAAGCCTTTAGCTCTTCCTCCAAGATAAAAGCCTACGGCAATTAAAGCAACAATAAGAACAGGTATTATCCAGTTTGCCATTTTTCCAAAAAGAGTTTTCTCAGGTATCTTTTCTATTTCAGAAGTATCAGAATCTTCTTTTCCAGCAGCTAAAGCTTCAAGATGAGCAACAACACCTCCAAGATGGCCTGCTCCTAATACGGCAAGAACTTTATCACCTTTACAATTCCATATATGACTTGCAAGATATTTATCTCGTTCATCTATAAGAACTTCTTTTACTGCTGGAAGAAAATCAGATATTTCCTTCATCATATTGTCCATTTCAGAAGTATTTTTCAAATTTTCTATTTCTGAAGAAGATACTTCACTTGTATCAAATATAGATGCAACCATTACAGAAAGCAACTTACATTTTCCCCAGAAACTATTTTTAGCCCAGGCTCTTTTCAATGTTGTACGAACAGGGCGGTCTACCATTGCCGTAGGAATATTAAGGTTATTTGCTTTTTCAATAGCAGCCCTCATTTCATCACCCGGCTTTACACCAACGTTTGCACCCATTTTTTTCTGAAAGGAAGCAAGCACAAGGTTTGCAAGAAGAACAAACCCCTGATGTTTTTTTAGTACAGTTACGATGTCCATTTTTTTCCATGACTCGTTATCCTGCATGCTTTTCAAGCGTTGCTCATCAAGCTCTATAGCTACACAATCAGGTTTTTCATTTTCAACTGCAGCAGAAACTTCTTCTACGCTTTCTTTAGAAATATGAGCTGTTCCTACAAGGATAAAAGTTCTTCCGTTAAGCTCAAGTTTTTTTTCAGTTTGACTCATTTCCTAAACTCCAATCTGCAAGTCTATATTCAAAGAACATAGGAGTATTCATATTCTGAACCTGAACATAGAAATCTTTTGCAAGTGTTTCACTATTTTTTATTTCATAATAAAGACCCATATAATAAAGCATTTTTCCCTTTGTAGTCTTATTTTTTTCATCATTTATTGCTCTTACAATTGATGTTTCAAGATTTACAGGTCCTAAATCATTATAAAGGCGAAGCATATTACTTTCTATTGTTGATGATGTGAAATTTTTTCTAACAGTTGCAAGATATTTTTTACACATAGCAGAATTATTTTGTTTTAGATAAGTTGCTGCTATCATAAGAGGATAAGAAACATTCAGAGGATAATTTTCATTAGCAGCATGAAATTTTGAATTATATTCAAAAGCTTTCAAAAAAGAGTTTCTTGAATTAATCCATTGCTCTTTATGCCAGTAAAGCATTCCTAAAGCTTCATAAGCAAAATAATAGTCAGGATTTACTTCTATTACCTTTTTATACTGTTCTAATTCTTCTTCATATTTATTTTGTTCATCATAAAGCCCTGCAAGATATGTATAAGTAAGGAAAAAAGAAGGATTT
>JAILNT010000109.1 GCA_024691265.1 Treponema sp.
TATTGATGATACATCACATTTTCATTTATGTTCATATAATCATTATCTGGATTACATTGATATTGTTCTGCAAGAATTTTAGCTTTTCTAACATCTTCTGCTGTGTATGTTTCTTTTATTTCTGAAAGTATTCTGCCTAATACGTCATTTTCGGTTTGTTTTATTTCTTGATATTTTTTTATTGCCCATCTCATATTGGCATCGTTAAGTTCTCTTGCAATTTCTACCACAATTCGTGTGTCGTCCGTATGAATTATACCTGCACGTAGCATATCATTGATTTTTCTTCTTAATGTATGCAAAACACGTAACGCCATAGGGTTACGAATGGATGATATTACAGGACTTTTCAATAATTTCACTGATATGATTTTATCACCCTTCGTTATGCATTCTTCCTTAACAGGAGCATAATATTCTATTTGTGAGTGGTGATATAATTTTTTTAAATTCTTATCAGAGACATAATCGAAATTATCTTTTAAGAAAGAAACAATAGCTTCATCAACCCTATTAACTTTTATATATTGATGTTTTGGATCAAAAAAGAATTTTTGATACATTTCAGCAATATTATCTGTAATGTATTTTCTTTCTGATTCGTCCATTTCAATCCAAGTCTTTGCCCCATAAGCCTCTTTTGCGAAACCTTCAATTTGTTCAAAATCACTATCGCAAAGTCTATAATCATTTAATTTATTACAAGGTTTATCATCATCTCCGTCTTCTAAAGATTTATAGTTTGCAATTAAAGAATTTGTGATGTTTACTATCCTCTTTTCCTTTGCATTATCTTCAATTATTGTATTTAAAGAATTGATGATTATAGATTCCACATCATCCCATTTATCCTTAAAAATATCCGGCAATTTTGCTATCATGCATGCTTGATTATATAGCATTCCATGTTTTAGGAATCTATTAATATTGTTAATGGCTTTAAGACTAAGGTTTGAATATGCAATTGGCATACTATTCCATAGTTGTAGCATTAAGTCATAATTAACTCCACTTTTTTCAGCAAATGTTTTAATACATTCTTCATCATCAGACCCAAAACATACATGCCAAACATCTTCCCATGTATATTTTACACTATGTTTGTTGTTATTTTGATAAGAAGTATGCTTATAATTTGTACAACATTCCCATTCTCTCCAATTTTCCCCAAGAAGTTCTCTTAATCTATAAATAACTACACAAGATGGAATTTTGACATTGTCTTTATAATTAAATTCAGAAAGTTGTGCTGTAAGATTATAGCGTTTAATTATCCACTTCTTT
Organism: Treponema sp.; assembly: GCA_024691265.1. Taxonomy (GTDB): domain Bacteria; phylum Spirochaetota; class Spirochaetia; order Treponematales; family Treponemataceae; genus Treponema_D. Next base: position 1,285 of record JAILNT010000109.1, read on the forward strand.
ATTTGACTGAAATTAAAATCTGAAACTCGAATAAAAATATTTTCAAATAATTCTTTTTTATCTTCTAAGTTTAGTTCTTGTTTACAATCTTCACCAAATCGAATTGTATTTATAAAACTCCAAGCTCTGAATTCCTCAAATTCAGGTCTACTTTGAGGACATCGTGGCTTTGAAGGTTCTAATATGCATTTTCCAACATTCCCTTTTTGTGATTTTAAAGGATTTCTGTAAAAAATTGTACCTTCGTTTTTCTTCTCAGAAATAATATGCTTATATAAATCGGAGTTTATATTTAATTTTTCTTGAAAATTAAATATTGTTTCTATCTCATTTTTAAGCATCTTTCGGATGACAGGATATTCTTTGCGAACTCTTTCATTCTTGTTGAGTTCATATAAAGCACATCCAACAGTCTTAGAGTTATGCTCTGTAATGTACTTAGATAATGATTCTGAGACCTTAATTTCTGATTGTTTTAAGTCATCATTATTAGCATCTTCATTTTCTTGTGAAGCAATAGTTTCCCCTTTGCTGCTCTTAAAACCACGTCTTTGGGCAATATGATATATTGCTCTTCCCAATTTATATAGATTTATGGCTTCATCAAAATCTAATTGTTTTGTTGCAAGTTCATATCTTAATTCGTATGGTGATGTGTAATCTGGTTTACCATCTTGGTCAAAATCTAATTTTATCCACGAATTAAATGCTGGATTATTCGTTGGATATTCTCTGAACAATCCTTTTTGTTTGTCATAAGTAGTCCATTTTGTTAAATCTTCCATACTTAATGGACATAATCCATTATTAATTAACAATTTTAATGTTGCCCATTTCCTATATCTACGTACTTTATAAAGTTTTCGTTGACTTCTATATTGGGTTCTTTTTGCAGCAAAAGAAAATTCACCGGAATTTCCATTACCTACTCCAGATTTGAAGAGATTAACAGAGCTATACACTATCTGTTCTGTAGGATTTTTAGAGATTTCATCATCTCTTACAACCATTCCTAAAGAATTTGTTCCGACGTCAATACCTAAAATTCTACTCATTATAATAAAAATATTTGGTTATTATAAAATAAAATCATATTTTTGCACCAGATACTAAAAGTGAAAGACTTTTCACAATAAGGCTATAAGCCGAAGATTTATCTAAGCCCTGCGTTTCGTGGGGCCTTTTTTATATTTATATGATTGTACATTATATTCTGGTACAATAAATTCAAAGAAAAACTATTTGAAGCAACTCACAATAAGGATTATTCCGTTGTGAAAACATTTAAGACGGGGACATTTATTTGTTTCTCGTCTTCTTTTTTTGCTTCATTGTCTTTTTCATATTGCAAATCTAAACTTTTTATTGAAAAAAGACAAATTTATTTGTTTCTTTAATATCGTTTTCCCTAATAAAAGTAAATATAAGGCTTTTTGGAATGATGAGTGAATTTTAGTGAAGAGCGAAAAGTGAAGAGGGAAGAATGTATGTTAGTGAAAAGTTAAGAGTTAAGAATGTATTTTAGTGAAAAGTGAAGAGTGAAGAAAAGTATGCAAAAACGGTCTTACTGTGTGACAGTAAGACCGTTAATTCGTATAAGTTCAAAAGCGTTGAAGGGTAGAATGATATTATTTGCTGAGCAGGGCAGCGAGTTGTTCGAGCCATTTCT
>JAILNT010000336.1 GCA_024691265.1 Treponema sp.
TAATGCAAGTATGTTTTTTAGGACAGAAGATACGGAGAGATTAAAGAAATACTCAAACAGTTTTTTTAGGTTTTTTGGCTTGTCAGAAGAGGAAAAATGTAGGTTATTAATCGAAGATTGCAAATGGAATGCCACAAGGAGCACACTTTTACGATACATTGAAGCAATTGATTCTTTTAAGCCTTCGGTAACTCATTTTGTCGAAGCGGCTATTAGAGTAGACATTTCGAAAGCAACAGATGACATAATCATAAAAACACTTAGAACCATGAAATATGAGGGAAGCAAGGACATTTTTATTGATTACATAAGTTTTTCAAAAGATGAATTATGTTTAGATCTTGGTGATATCAGAAGAAAGAAAAAACATACTACAAGAGATATTGGGGCATATCCCTATGAAAAGTATGTAAAAATGGCAAAGAGCTTTTTTAATGAAACTCTGTTAGCAGAAAATGGGGTGTTAGAAAAGAGCTTTGAAAAATCGTTTTGCTTTGAAACATGGCTTTTTATATGCGCGCATTTTGTGTGCGGATGGAGGGCTTCTGACATATGTAACAATTGGCCGTATTTAACAAATAAAGAAATAAAAGCTCTTGGAATAGATGTGGATAACTTGAAGAGCAATATTATGAATAGTAACATCAGCGATGACGTGTATTATGAAATCGGGTCGTTTATAGAAAAAAGCATAGAGCTTGCGGCTGTAAAAGCACATAAGACTGCAAAGGCAAGCGACTTGTTGGCTCCAATAGGCAAAGAATTAAAGATATTTTTTGGAAGGATGGCACTCATTTCCTATTACCACAAGATTAAAACTAATGAAGGGGAGCTCAAGGAGTATAGGGCATCAGAATATCTGAATCATGTGAGATTAAGAGAATTATTTGGAAATGGCATTTATGATCAATTAGGAAGAACAAATCTTAGCTCAAGACGTCTAAATAAATCGTACTTACAAAGTCTAGAACAGAGAGCTAGACAGGATGGTGCAGGAACAATGGCAGCTTATATGATTGCTGCTATGGCAAGAAATCATTCAGATATAGATACTACAGCAATTTATATCTATGAACATGGCTTAAGTGGAGAGACGGCTGAAGTTGTGTTGGCAATGATGCTAGACCGAGGGGTATTTGGAAGCATAAAATACAAAGAATTTTTAGCGGCGTTTCCAGATGCATTTGATCGACTTTCTGCTAGAGAACAAACAAAATTTCTCACAGAATGTAATGTATCAGCTTATGAACTTGAAATAATGGCATCAGATATGGATTCAGAAGAGAGTTTGAAAGAAGCTTTTGCGGAAGGAAAAAAGAAAAAAGCTTTATCTATTCTATATGATATGTTTGAGATTTCGCAGGGGTATGGAAAGTCTAAAGAGTCAGGAGTTTATTGCAAAAAAAGGGCTCTCAGAGAAGCTTGTGAAAATCCATTGTTCGAGTCGTGTATAGCCAATGGATGTCCTTATCTTGTTTTTACTGAAGCTGGAATAAAGTCCCTTATTGAGGTTATTCACTCATATCAAAGGACTATAAAAGAAACTGGAAATCCTAAGTATGAGCGAATACTTAACGACGTAATATGGCCAACTTATAGAGAAATTATGGTTGAGATGGCCAAAAAAATGAAGCCAGAGGAAACAAAAGCACTTAAAGCTTTGATAGGAGTTTATAATGAACGCTACAGTAAGAATAACTGAAGATGAGGATATAGCTGTTTACAAAGATTATTGTTATAGTTCTAGTTTTGAAGAAAAATGCAATAACTTTATAAATACTATGCGACGAGATGGCAAAATAAAAGGGAACTTTATAGACAATAAATGGGTCTGCTATTCGGGGGTTAAAAACACAGAAATTAGCTTTGTTTTTGATAAAGATAAATATCAAAAGAATCTTGGGAAGAAGTATGGAATATCATACGAAGCGATGCAAAGCATGATTAAATGCTATGTCTGTTATTGCACGGGAGAGTATATTTTTAGGACGATTGCCGCAGATGTGGTTAATACAATTAAACAATTTGTTACCATGGAAAAGACGATAGTATTATCGATGACAAACGCTGAAGTTGATAAGATTGAAGACTTTTTGGAATTTATTAGTACTCCAGAAGAAATGATAGATGATTCTATCAAAAATATAAGAAAAATTAGAACAGTAACCTCTAAATCGGTAAGAAAACTGTCTCCATTGATTAATTATTTGGTGATAGAAAATGAAATAAATGATATGTACGCGGGTCCGATATCAGATGAAGATTTCGTTAAATATTTTCCCATATATTTTTGGGTGAATATTACCTTCGTTTTACCATTGAGAGCAACCGAAATGCTTGTAACACCCTTTGATTGTGTAGAAATAACTGATGATGAGGTGGTATTGCGAGTTAGACGTTCCAATCTCAAAGGCGGCGGACATAGGGTGCATTATGATGTGGATAAAGACTATGATATTTTTACATACCATTTGGGAAACATTATAAACAGGCAAGTATTTTATAATATTAAAAGGTATCAGGAGCTAACAAAAGGACATGACAGACGTTTTTTATTTGACTACGGGGGAGCCTTTACCAACCAAATGGTTTCGTTGTCTGGATTTAATAATCTGGTCAAACTATTTATTGACGAGAGAATAAAAGATAACCCCAAGTATGCATATGCAAAATATGCTAGTCATATAGAGGAGTTCGAATATATCACGGCGGGGGACAGTAGGCCAATTGCCATGTCAAATCTATATTTTCAAAATGCCGGATTAGATCTTGTCATGCAATTAGCTAATCATAAGCAGGCTTCTACAAGCGAGAGCTATTGTACCAATGTTACACAGACATTGTTTTATTCATCGATTATTGAAATGCAAAAAAAGATAAATAAAGATTATATGGAAGAGAAATTTTATACAAGTGATTTAGTTATAAAGGATATTTATAATTGTTCAAGTCCTAAAAAACTGAAAGATGAGAACTATATCGAAGATTGCAAGGGACATTACTATCCAACATGTTTTGGTTGTAAGTACTACAATCCTACTGATGAAGAAATTCAATCATACATGAAAGAACGTGAGAAAGAATACTATAAAAATGTAAAAAAAATGCAGAATGTTC
>JAILNT010000154.1 GCA_024691265.1 Treponema sp.
TTAGCAAGCTTATCCATTTCAACAAGGACTTCACGACTTCCCTGCTTCATTACAAGAGCACCACCCTTTACACCCTCTGTAATATTATTGATTTCCTGCATAGCATTCAAAACTTGCTGGCTACCTGCACTCTGTTCGTCCATAGCACTCTTGATAATAGACTCCTGCTGGCTAACCTTCTTTGTGTTACTAAAAATAATTTCAAACTGCTGTTGTATTTTTTTAGAAGAATCTGTAATGCTTGCGATTAAATCTTTTAGACCAACTAGTGCATCACTAATTCTCTTTCCCTGTGTACTAGAATCTTCTGCAAGCTTTCTGATTTCATCAGCAACAACACTAAATCCTTTACCAACATCTCCAGCATGAGCGGCCTCAATAGCTGCATTCATAGCAAGAAGATTTGTTTGACTTGCAATATTCTGGATAACATCACTAGCCTCAACAAGACCTTCTGAATCGGCTGAAATCTTATCAGAAAGTTCAACAGTCTGCTGAACAATATCACGTCCCTGCTCAGCAGAAACAGTAAGCTCTGATACAGATTTAGAATTTTTATCAAGAATATCTGTAACAGAACGGATATTTGCAACCATTTCTTCTATGGCAGCAGAAGATTGGCTTACATTTGTAGCCTGAATATTAATATCATCAGTAAGTTTACTAATATTATCAGTTATCTGTCTCATAGTAGCCGAAGTCTGTTCAACTCCTGCAGACTGATTTACAACTTCATTCTTTATGCTAGATATATTAGAAGAAATTTCATTTATAGCTCCTGCAGTTTCAGACATATCATCTGCAAGGTTTTGAGCAGAAGCAGACATTGAATCAGATTCGCTCATAACAGTCTTTATAACGCTACCAATCCTTTCCATAGTATAATTAAAATATTTGGCAATACGGGCAGTTTCATCATTTCCATTAACAGGCAGCCTCTTAGAAAGGTCACCTTCACCCTCAGAAATATCTTTAAGAGCTGTAACAACATTCTCAAGATGGTTTGTTAAACGTTTACCAATAAATAATGTAATGCTAATAGCAATTAAAATCGAAACAATCATCGCAATAAAAAGTATTTTCGATACAGAATTATTAGCAGCTTCAACAACATTTACAGGAATTACACATAAATACTCTAACGGAACATATCCATTTTCAGACTTATAACTCCTGAATTCATATTTTTTACCATTATATGAAGCTCTAAATTTAATCTTATCACCGTAATTATGATTTTTAACTCCGGATATATCCATTTCACCTATATTCTTAAATTCTAGAGAAGAATCAAGCTGATTTACAATCATAGTACCATTTTTATCAAGTAAAATAAAATTTTCAGAATTATCACTATTTTTAGTTGCAGACAAAAGTTCATCAAGGAAGTTTACATCAACATCAACAGAAATAACTCCTCTTGGCTTTCCATTCTCATCATTAAAGTAAACAGATGAAACAATAGCCTTATAACCGGCAGAAGCAATATATGCATCAGAAAGATTTACATCCCCATTTTTAGCTTTAGCATTTTTATACCAAGAACGAACACGGCTGTCATAATTATTAGAGCGAGGTTCTTCAGGATATCTTACAAAAGCTCCATTAGATTCAAGTGCAACTGAAATACCGACAATTTCATCTTTTTCAGTTGTGAAGGTTTTCTCAAGTTCATAAACTTCTTTTTCATAATCAGAAAATTCATCAACTTTCATCTGAACTTTTCCGGTAGAACTAGTCTTATCTACATAGCTTGTTATAGAATCATCATCACGTTTTATAAGATCTAATTTAGAAAAAAGACTTGTAATTGTTTTAACATTTTTAAAATAATCATTAATAGCTGCATCAGCTGCCGCTAAAGTTGAAGTTAATTTACTATCATAATTACGATTATTAATAACTGAAACTCTGTTATAAATGATAAAACCAAGAATAACAAAAATTGTAATAACCATAAAAGTAATGTATGAAACCATCTTCATACTAATTGAAGATTTTTTTTCATTTTTCATGTAAAGTCCTCATGCAGCAATATTATGTTAGATTAGACATATTATAACAAAATTATATTTTTTATAACCTTTATGAAAAATATAATTTTGTTATTTTTCTCAACAATAAAAAAGGCGTCTTCAGAAGAAACTTCAAAAGACGCCTTTTTAATCATCATAAAGACAATTTATACAAAATCCTACTTCAATTCAGAGAAGTACTTAATTGTACGAACCATCTGAGATGTGTAGCTGTTTTCGTTGTCGTACCAAGAAACAACCTGTACCTGATATGTATCATCAGAAACCTTAGAAACCATTGTCTGTGTTGCATCGAAGAGAGAACCGAATCTCATTCCGATTACGTCAGAAGAAACAATCTGATCTTCGTTGTATCCGAATGATTCTGTTGCTTCAGACTTCATTGCAGCATTGATAGCTTCCTTTGTTACTTCCTTATTTGTCTTGATAACAGCTGTCAAGATTGTTGTAGATCCTGTTGGAACTGGAACACGCTGTGCTGAACCAATAAGCTTTCCGTTCAATTCAGGGATAACAAGACCGATAGCCTTTGCAGCACCTGTTGAGTTAGGAACGATGTTCTGTGCACCAGCACGTGAACGGCGGAGGTCACCCTTGCGCTGTGGACCATCAAGAATCATCTGGTCACCTGTGTAAGCGTGAATTGTAGACATGATACCACTCTGGATTGGAGCGAAATCATTCAATGCCTTTGCCATTGGAGCAAGACAGTTTGTTGTACATGAAGCAGCAGAAATAATTGTATCAGATGCCTTCAATGTGCTGTGGTTTACATTGTAAACGATTGTAGGAAGGTCATTTCCTGCAGGAGCTGAAATTACAACCTTTCTAGCACCAGCCTTAATGTGAGCTTCTGACTTTTCCTTTGATGTATAGAAACCTGTACACTCGAGAACAACGTCTACTCCGAGCTTTCCCCAAGGGCAGTTAGCAGCATCTTTTTCAGCATAAATCTTGAGAGTCTTTCCATCTACAGTGATTGTTCCAGCTTCGTCGTCTGAAGATACTGTGTGCTTGTTTTCTCCGATTCTTCCTGCGAATCCGCCCTGTGCTGTATCATACTTAAGAAGATGTGCAAGCATAGAAGGCTTTGTAAGATCGTTGATTGCAACAACCTCATATCCTTCTGCATCAAACATCTGGCGGAATGCCAAGCGACCAATACGACCAAAACCGTTAATAGCAACTTTTACGCTCATTTGATAGTTACTCCTTTACAAACTATTTATTGCACGCCAATTGGCTTGTAGCAATTTACAAAACGTACACCATAAAATTACAGCATTTTATGATTTAAGTCCACAACTTTACATTTAATTTAGAATAAAATGTGGAATTTTAAGATTAAGTTATCCATTTTTCTTATTTTCTGAATTATTTTGCTCAATATTGCCACTAGCAGCAGCTTTTTTTCTGGCAAAATATCCAGAACTTTCAAGATAAGCACGGCGAGTCAATACAAGTTCAATAAGTTCCTGATACATATTATAATCAACTTCAAGAGCTATAGGAAATATAAAAAATTCAGTTTCATCACAATAGCGTTCTATAAAAGCAGAATCTGTAACAAAACCAAGGCTTATCATATTACTAATTCTATCAGCACATTTCAAAACCTTAGCTTTATAGCTGCCATTCATTATAATATTTCTTAAATAATCACTCTTTACCTGATCTTTTCTTCTTGTGACTTCAAGTACAAGATTTAAAACATCTTGTCCCTCTTCGTCTGCATTTACAATAAGACTCTGGTCAAAGCCAGGAACATCTTCAACAACATCATGGATTATACTTGCTTTAAGCAATACGCTATCAATATAGCCATAATCCATAAGTATTGCCATGGTATCCATCTGATGACGGAACATATTTCCACCAGCATGACGACGCTTACCAATAAGTATAGTGGATAACTGCATATAAGGGGCAAGATATGTGTTCTTTAGCTGCAGCATGTGAGCTGTATCCATTCGGTCTGGCTTTTCAGTCTGCATAACATATTTTTTTGATTCCATATATTGCCTCCTCATTTACATTAGCACTTTAGAAAGTTACAAGCTTTCAATATAACTATTAAGCTTTGCAACACGCCGCTGACTAAGCTCAAGTTTGTCTTTTTCTGCCTGTACAGCTTCAGGAGGTGCAAACTCAGCAAATTTACTGTTGAGTTTTGATTCAGACCTCTTTATATAGCCCTCTTCAGTTGCAATTTCCTTCTTAAAGCGAGCTAAAAGCTGTTCTGTATTAATCTTGTCATCAACAAGAATAAATACCTCGAATCCCTCACCTACAGCACCAATTGACTTAGCAGGTTTTGCTTCAACAAAATCAATATTAGCAATACCAGCTAAAAGCTCTATCATATCTGTCTTTTCATGACAAACTTCAGCAGCACTACCCTTAGAAATAAGAAGAGCGATGTTGAGTTTAGAAGCAGGGTCAAGACCACATTCAGTGCGAAGAGCACGAAGAGCACGAATTAAATCCTGCAATACAGAGAATCTCTTTGCAACACTCTCATTTACGCGGCTTTCACAAGCAGCAGGGAAAGGAGCTGAAACAAGCATTCCTGTATACAAACTATTCGGCAGAATCTTCTGTTCACCTACAGCTTTTCTATTAGTAATAATTTCTGTAAGTGGAAGTTTTCCGTATATTTCTTCTGTAACAAATGGTAAATAAGGGTGAAGCAAGCGTAAACTTTCTTCAAGAACATTAAGCAAAACAGAAACAGCTCTGTCTTTTTCATGTTCATCACCATTTTTAAAGCTTAACTTAGTTGCTTCTACATACCAGTCACAGAACTTAGTCCAGAAATACTCATACAAAGCAGATGCGGCGTCATTATAACGATAACCCTCAAGAGCAGAGATTTCAACTTTTACAGCATTTTCAAGTTCTGTATAAATCCATTTATCAAGTTCTGTGAGGTCAGAATCTGTAATAGGAATTAAAGTGCGACCTTCAAGATTTCCAAGAATATAACGGCTAGCATTCCATACTTTATTACAGAAACGGCTTCCGAGTTTGAATGATTCTTTATCAACAAGAACGTCCTGTCCCTGAGCACACATATAACCTAATGTAAACTTAAGGGCATCACTACCGTATTCATTAATTATTTCAAGAGGATCAATACCATTACCTAAAGACTTACTCATCTTACGGCCCTGTTTATCACGAACAAGACCATGAATATAAATGTCATGGAATGGAGCTTTTCCTGTAAATTCAAGACCTGCCATAATCATACGGCTAACCCAGAAGAAAATAATATCATAAGCTGTAACTAAAGCTGTTGTAGGATAGAATTTCTTCAAATCTTCAGTAGATTCAGGCCAACCTAATGTACTGAAAGGCCAAAGCCATGAGCTAAACCAAGTATCCATAACATCAGGGTCTTGTTTAAGCTCTTCTTTTGCAGCACCACACTTTGGACATTTACAAGGGTCTTCACGGCTTACAATAGTTTCACCACATTTCTGACAATACCAGACAGGTATTCTGTGACCCCACCAAAGTTGACGGCTAATACACCAGTCACGAATATTTTCCATCCAATGATTAAATGTATTTTCCCATTTTCTAGGATAGAATACAAATTCGTTATTTCTCCATGCAGCCAAAGCCTTTTCAGCCATAGGCTTCATTTTTACAAACCACTGGTCACTTAAATAAGGTTCAACAACAGTCTTGCATCTATAACAATGACCTACAGAGTGAGTAATTTTTTCTTCACCCTTGAAAAGACCTGCATCTGTCAAATCCTGAATAATAATGGCACGTGCTTTTTCGCATGTCATACCTCTATATTTTTCAGGACAATTCTCATTTAAAGTACCATCAGGATTTAAAAGATTTATAACTTCAAGATTATTTCTTTTACCAACTTCCCAGTCGTTAGGGTCATGAGCTGGAGTGATTTTAACCATACCAGTTCCAAATTCCTTATCAACATAAGCATCTGCAATGATAGGAATAACACGATTTGTCAATGGAAGCTTTAATTTTTTTCCAACAATATCCTTATAGCGTTCATCATCAGGATTTACAGCCACAGCAGTATCGCCGAGCAATGTTTCAGGACGAGTTGTTGCAACCTCAATTCTTGTAGAACCATCAGGAGCAGGACCATCTGCATATTCATACCAGATGTGATACATAGCACCAGCTGTATCGGTATGGTCAACTTCATCATCTGCCAAAGCTGTACCACAGCGAGGACACCAGTTTACAAGATAATGACCTTTATAAATAAGGCCTCTTTCATACAAAGTTACAAATACATCGCGAACAGCTTTATTCAAGCCATCATCAAGAGTAAATCTTTCTCTTTTCCAGTCTACAGAATTACCAAGTTTTTTTTGCTGATTAACAATTGTATCATGATGGTCTTTTGCTACAGCCCATGTACGTTCAAGGAACTTATCACGACCAAGGTCCTGTCTTTTTAAGCCTTCTTTTTTTAATGCTCTTTCAACAACATTTTGAGTTGCAATACCAGCATGGTCAGTACCGGTAAGCCAAAGAGTATCATCACCCTTCATACGATGATAACGAACAACAATATCCTGAAGAGTGTTATTCAAAGCATGACCTATATGCAGAATACCAGTTACATTTGGAGGAGGAATTACAACAGTAAATCTAGCCTTTCTCAAATCCTCCGGAGAGAGTTTTGCAGCTCTTTCTTCGTATTCTGCATGAACCGGAGAAGTAACATCTGACTGAGGAGCAAAATACCCCTTATCAACCCATTCTTTATAAAGAC
>JAILNT010000177.1 GCA_024691265.1 Treponema sp.
GTCTTTAGCTTCTATTTCCTACATCGTCTTGCTAATGAAAATAAGTATAATTTTCTTATTCAATTACCAGAGATTTCTTATTCTCCAGTGCTTTCTACGGTTCATCTTGATTCTGCAATGAAGCAGTTTACAATGGATTTTGGTATAAATACATCTTCTTATGATAATTCTGCTTTTGTAGATTCAGAGGGAAATATTCTTAACGTTAGCGTTGAATCTGAAACTGGAATTGATAATGTTTCCGTTACATCTATTGCGGATTCTGAATCTACAACTCCAGCTTTTTTAAATCCTGTTACTTATACAGAGTATAAGGTAAAGTCTGGTGATACAATAAGTGGCATTACTTTAAGATTTAATTTGAAAAATATATCAACTTTAATTGCTGTAAATGATATTTCCAATGTTCGTTCTTTAAAATCTGGTCAGACATTGAGGATTCCTTCTATAGATGGTCTTATTCATTCAATATCCGCAGGTGAAACTCTTGAAAGTCTTTCTGTAAAATATGATGTAACTGTTGAAGATTTACTTGATGTAAACGACCTTTCAAGTCAGGATTTAATGGTTGGTGATGAACTTTTTATTCCTGGTGCAAAACTTGATAGCACTTCTTTACATTCTGCACTTGGAGATTTGTTTATTTCTCCTATTGCAAGAAGTTATAGAATAACTTCTTATTTCGGTCGTCGTCCTGACCCCTTTACAGGTGTTCCTTCAAATCATTCTGGTATTGACCTTGCTGTTCCTTTGGGAACTCCAATTCGTTCTTCTATGGCTGGTAGAGTTGTTTATGCAGGATTCTCGAATATCTATGGAAACTATGTTATAATAAATCATGGTAATGGATATCAGACTTTGTATGGCCATATGTATAAGATTCTTACACGTGTAGGTCAGCATATTGACCAGGGGACTCAAATAGGTCTTGTAGGTTCTACTGGTTATTCTACAGGTCCGCATTTGCATTTTTCTGTTTATAAAGATGGAAAACTTATAGACCCTTTGTCTGTTTTGAAGTAAAACGATAATGTAATTGCAGATTTATTATCCTTTTTAGATATCCTTATTAATGGAGACAAAAATGGAAATTGTTTGTATTTGTCCAGGTTGTAATCGTACGATAAACAAGGAATTTTTATATTGTCCATGGTGTGGGACTTGTCGCATGAATATGGAAGATAAATCTGCGATGGATGCTGTTTTCGAAAAAATGGAAAATCTCGTATCGGAAAATCGTTCTAAAAAAATAAATAGATTGAGGAATCATTTGGATTCTTTGAAAGAGGAATTAGATACGATTTGTCTGAACAGACAAAATAGCGGAGAAAAAAAATGATAAAAAAGTTATTGGCTGTCGCTGTTTCTATGTCTATGACAGCCATTTTTTTTATAGATAAAGTTTATTCAGAGATTTCTTATTCATCTCTAAATCTTAATTCTAATAATGAATTGCTTTTTAAGGCTAAGCAAAAAATCCCAGGTGTTCCTGAATACGAAACTTTATTTAAAACTAATATAAAGGGAAAGGAGAGTCTTGATATCCTTACCTGTTTTCCTGAAAAAATAGAAATGATGGAAGATGGTAAATCTTTTGAAGTTAGAAATCGCTATGGGGTTGCAAAATATGATTTTTCAAAATCTTCGTTAGAATGGATATCTAAGGCGGATTATATCCCTAGTGGTTTTAGTAGAACTTCTGTAGCTCTTCCAAGTCCTGATGGAAATTGGGCTTGTTTTATAAGAAAGACTGGAACTGCAACTGGAAATCTTATATTAAAGAATATGAAAACCTATTCAGAAGTTCGTATTGCAACTTCTATTCCTTATTCTTACGATAAAATAGCTGCTAAATGGTCTCCAGATAGTAGTATTTTGCTTTATGAAAGTAATGATTGCGTTTATTTTATACAGCCTGAAAATGCTTTTTCAAAAGTAAAAGTTTCTGATGATATTAGAAAAATAGGGAAAGGGTCTATTAATAGTGTTGCCTGGAGTCAGGCTAAAAGTTTTTATTATATTTCTGGTGATTTAGTTTATAAAATAAGTGAAACAGGTCTTTATACAAGAGGTTTGTATTCTGCTTTACTTGGAGTAGGGGAGGCTGTTGCCCGTATTCCTTTTGAGTTTAATTGTAAAACAGAT
>JAILNT010000204.1 GCA_024691265.1 Treponema sp.
TATAAAAGTAGAATGAGGAAAAAGATGAAAAACAATAAATATGAAATAAGAAAAGATTCTCAAAAAAATAGGAGAATTAAAAGATGATGCTGACATTTTTAGGAAAAGAATTAAAGAAAGACTTTGATTACAATTTTATTCAGGAGAACATTTCTGATTTTGTTCATTCGAATTTGGGTGATGGCGATAAAGATTTTGTCTATTTAAAACCGGTTCAATTGTTAAACGCAAATTTTTCAATATATCTTTCCTTTAGAAATAAAATATTAACAGGCTTCACATTACATTCTCGTGAATTAAAATACGAAGAAGCTGCATCATTTCATGTAAAATGGCTTGAAGAAAATTTCGGACAATACAAAACTTGGGTTGGAAGGGAGAAACATTATATAACTGATGAATATGATTTTTACGAATATTATGATCCGAGAAGTGGTAGTGCTGAAATCTTATGTAAAGTCTTAAGGTAGGAAAATAAGATGCGGACAAAATACGCTCAAAATGATTTTGCAGTTTATAAAGGAATCACATTTTATACATATTATACAGGCAGTGGTTATATTGGGTTACTGACTGAAGATGAAAAACTAGCAAAAAAGTGAAATTTTTTGCAGGATGATGATTCATATTACAAAGAAGTTTCCCCTTATGAAGTGACAGATTTACCCCTGGAGTTTACAATCCAAAAAATGATCCGCCCTATGCCTATTACAGAAAGGTCGTTTCAAAAATCCAGCTGCCGTCCGACAATCTTTTAATCGCCCACTTGGGAATAAATCATGTTTACACTTATTACAATGGTCTTAAAGATGCCCTCTCATGGCTCCCGGATTTTGAAATTGCCCCAGAAAAGACCTGGCGGCTTGCCTATGGTATTAATCACTCTTATCTTTTGAAATTTTTTGAAGAGAGAGCTGGCATGGAAGGACTTCCTAAAAATTATGAAGATTTAATTGCGCCCCTTGATTCAAAATATACACTCTTACGGGAAGATTTGTGGAACTTCTATCTATTAAATGAAGATGAAGAAATCGCCCAAAGCTATAAAAACTGGTACAATCCCCACGAGGTTAGGCCAAATTATATTCGGAGAGTGAAGAAGATTAAATCGTAACAAACGACGGAATAAAAGCTCCCTGGGTTAAAATTCTCGTCGATTACGAAGGAAGCATTGAAGATGATTACAAGAACTACGGCTGGGTCTTCGGTGCGTATTTGGAATAAGTTTTTGAAAGGAAATATTTTTATAAAAAGTTTTTCAAAGCAAACTGTCTTCAGGAGGAGAGATAAAATGGATAGAGAAGAAATGCTTGCAAACTGTAAAATTAAAACAGAAGAGCAGTTTATTGAAGACGTAAAGTTTGAGACTGAATATTTTCTTCAAGGAATAAAAGACGGTATTGCAACACTATGGGAAGGAACGCAAACTAACGAACCAAAACAGGAACTGCTTGATGAAGGGTGGATTTTTGACAATTACGACTGGTATCAAGGTGAATGCAACTATCACAAAAAAGTAAAATGTAAAGATCTTGCTGCAAAAATCGCTATAGTTTTTACAAAACGCACAGATGAGCGCGACAAAAAAGAGTTTGGCTTTACTCAATCATCCCTTAAAGGAATTTACAGATACCCGATTCCAAAGCAGTTTCAAAAAGAAGTTTTTGAATGCATTGAAAAAAATAATAAGGAATTATCCGAAGAACTTAAAGAAAAACTTGCAAAGCATTTTGAAAAATCATTACTTGATGATGAGTTCAAGGCACTACTTAAATTAAAAAAGCAGGAACTGGACGCAATGCTTACAGCAATACAGCCTTGGCTTTCTAAAAAAGAAGTGCATGATGCAATCTGCAATGCTTCAAAATCTGTGTGCAATAAAAATCCGGCAAACGACTACCTCTTTGGAAGTAGAAGCTTTGAGATATCTGAAAAGAATTTTGACATTGCATTTGAAAAAGCCGGAATATGATTCAGTTAAAAGAATAAAAGGAGAAAATAATTGAAAAAACTGATTTTGATTTTAATGACAATTCTTGCCTCTGCTCAGATTTTTGCAGAAAAGGCTTACATCCGCTCAGCCGAAGCGAGCAGTATTTTTTCCGAATGGCTTTCTGGAAAGGAAGTTGTCTACGATGCGCTGAATGCTTTTGATGACAAACGTGACACCGTCTGGGTAGAAGACAAGTCTGATTCAGGAATTGGTGAAACGCTTACGATAAGTTTTTATGAGCCGGTTAAAATTGACGAAATCAGGATTA
>JAILNT010000219.1 GCA_024691265.1 Treponema sp.
AATATGCATCTGAATTATCAGGAGCTTTGTGCCAATTCTCAACTGATAAATATTTAATTTACACACCAAGCAAATGGAATAAAGCCATAACAGCAGCTATTACAGAAGCTACAAATATAGATGAAAATAAGATTATAATAGCAAATACAGCTTCAAGAGTTCAAAAAACAACTAATGAACTTTTTTATGATGTAATATTTGCAACTATGACAGCCATAGCAGCTTCTATCTATCAAAAAAATATTAAGATTGTTTTATCTAGAAGCGAGCAAAACGAATATATAAATAATTATATTAAATCAAAGATTTCTCATACAAGTGAAATTGAAAAAGACGGTTCTATAAAGTCAATGTCGATAAATATTGAAATTGAAAATGGTGCTTACAGCCCTTTTACTAAGAAAATACTAAGGCATATGGTAAAGAACGCTACAGGACTTTATAATAATATTAAAAATGTGAATATAACAGCTAAAGCTTATATAACAAATGAAGCTCCAAAAGCCTTCAATACTCATTCAGTTTCATCTGATGTATATTTTGCATTGGAAAGCCATTTATATAATATTGCTGAAAAACTAAATATTTCTACAGCAGAATTGAAATTAAAGAATATCATAAATAACGATATTGAAAAAATTATAAATACTGTAACTAAGCAGAGTGATTTTTATAGAAAAGACTTTTGCTATAAATTATCGTCTATAAAAAGAAAGGAAGGGAAAGCAAAAGCTTGCTTGCCTTTTTCTATTCCTTTAAGGGGTATAGGTCTTTCTGTTGTTTCTGGAGAAAGATTTAATTATAAAGCAGAAGAAAAAGAAGATAGTAATAACAAAAATTCTATGGCAGCAGCTGTAGTAGAACTTGAAGCAGATCCTTGTACTTACAAGCAAACTTTGCAAAAGATAACTTTAGTATTGAAAGCAGGAAAAATAGAAAATCCTATAAATGCTACAACATCTTTACAAAGAGACGTAAACCAGATTCTCGACATGCTAATTGATGATACAAAACTTGATTTATGCCCTGTAAATGTGTCTTTCATACAAGCTGATGATGCACCTTCTTATATAGGGAATATCATATTCAATACAATTCCTTCTGCATACTTCCAGGCTTTAAGACAAATTCTTAATTCTACTATTAATAAAATGCCTGTTAATGTGGAAGGAACTTTTAACATGATAACTTCATCTGAGTTTACAGAAAATACAAAAATAACTTCTATAATTTCAGAAGAGGATTCTAAAGCTAGTGAACTTAAGAAAGCTGAAATACAGGAAAAAAACGATAATGATGCTACAAAAGAAAAATCTGATGAAGCAGAACAAAGCTTATAACAGGACTGATAAATGAATGTTCAAGTTAACATAAACGGAAAAGAAGAAATAATTGATGTACAGGCAAACGATACTCTTCTCACAGTTTTAAGAAGAAAGAAAATCATTTCTGTAAAAGATGGCTGTGAACAAGGTTGTTGTGGTTCATGTACTGTTTTACTTGATGATAAGCCTGTTGCAAGTTATATAATTTCTCCTCTAATTGTAAAAGGCTGTAATGTTGTCACTTTGGAATATTTTGAACAGACAGAAGAATATAAAGACATCATAAAAGGTTTTAATCAGGCTGGTATTCATTTATGCGGTTATTGCAATGCCGGAAAGATATTTGCAGCTCATGATATTCTAAATTGGCATCAAAGACCTACAAAGGAAGAACTTGCTTCTATATTATCGCAATTTTCTTGTCCTTGTACTGATACAGTTACGCTTGCAAATGGCATTTGGTATGCAATAGCAAACAAGCATAAGAGAGAAAATAATAGGGATAAAAAAGAAAGATGGAATTAAGGGAAAAATCTGTTTTTTATGCAAATAATCTGCAAGAAGCGTTTTATATATTAAAGAATATCTCTAATGTACAGATTATGGCAGCATGCACAAGAAATAAAGAACTGCCGGAAAAATCTTTTTCTATAAGAAAGATTCCAGAACTAATATATATAGACAATAAAGAGAGATTTCTTGATGTAGGAGCTGCAACAACTCTATCTTCTTTAGTTATGCTTGGAAAAAACAAGCTACCAGGAGCTTTATATGAAGCCCTCAATTCTATAGCAACGCCTTTTATAAGAAATATAGCAACTATTGGAGGAAATATTTGTTCTCCAGGTCAAAAACTTACTTTATTTGCACCTTTACTTGCTATGGACGCAAGGCTAGATTTTAAGAAAAATAATACTGAAATACAAATCATACCAATTTCTAAATATAAAGAAGTTCCTAATCAATATATGCTCACAAAGATAAGAATACCTTTGGAAGATTGGGATATTTCAATTTTTAGAAGAATTGGACCTTCAAGAAAAATTACAAGGTCTATGGCAAGTTATACATTCCTTGCAAGAATGGAAAATAGTGTAATTGCAAATGTAAGAGTTGCTTTTTCAGGTGTTATAAGTTTTAGATGTAAAGAAATTGAAGACAGATTAATGGGAACTTCTCTTCCTTTATCATCAAAAATAATGGACGATGTTTATGCAGAAGCTGTGAATAAATATGATTCAGAGGCAAAAAAAATCGAGGAAATGCCACCTGCAATTGTAAGGCAGCAATTCCTCAATCTTATTCAATATTCACTTGAGCAACTTACATAAAAGTTTATTTTATAAGCATTGCATCGCCATAAGAGAAAAATCGATATTTATTCCCTACTGCAATTTTATAAGCATTCAAGATATTTTCTCTTGAACTAAATGCACTTACAAGCATAATAAGTGTACTTTCTGGTGTATGGAAATTTGTAAACATCTGGTCTACAACCTTAAATTTATAACCTGGATACATGAAAATGTGAGTGCTAGAACTTCCAGCTTTTACAAATCCATTTTCATCAGCAGCACTTTCCAAAGTTCTTACACTTGTAGTTCCAACTGCAAGGATAGGTCGCCCTTCTTTCTTTGCCTTGTTTATCTTTTCTGCAACTTCTTCACTTATAGAATATGCTTCTTCGTGCATTTTATGTTCTTCAATATTCTCAGCTCTTACAGGCAAAAAGGTTCCAAGTCCTACATGTAAAGTAACCCAAGCCAAATCTATTCCCTTATTCTTAAGGCGTTCAAGCATAGGTTCTGTAAAATGAAGTCCTGCTGTAGGACAAGCAGAGCTTCCTGTTTCTTTTGCATATATAGTTTGATAACGTTCGCTGTCTGTATCGTCATCTTCTCTCTTTATATAAGGAGGAAGAGGAATATGCCCATTTACTTCAAACCATTTTTCTTCTACCCTAAATGGGAACTGTATTGTTCTAAACTCGGTTCCTTCATTTTCAGGGTTTTCAAGTATAGTTCCTACACTACCATCTTTGAAACGATATGTTCCTCCAACCTTTACCTTCTTTGCACCACGAACCATTGTATTCCATGTTGTGCCGTCTACAGACATTTGATTCAGGAACATAAATTCTGTTTCTCGTCCAGAAGATTCTTTTATGGCATAACAACGGCTTCTTCTAACTTTGCTGTTGTTAAATATCATAAGAGTTCCACTTTCTATCAAATCAGGCAAATCTGCCATTTTATGATGTGTAACTTCCCCAGTTATTCTTCCTAGTTCCATGAGTTTATCATCTCCACGAACTCCAGAAGGCTTTTGAGCTATAAGCTCCTGTGGTAAATCAAAATAAAAATCCTTGGTTTGCATTTGTGCTTCCTTTAATATTTAATCCAAGATGTTTATAAGCTTTCTCTGTTACAATACGTCCTCTTGGTGTTCTTATTAAAAAACCGCATTGTATAAGATATGGTTCGTAATAATCCTCAAGTGTATCCTGAGATTCCCCAATAGAGATAGCTAATGTTTCAGCCCCTACAGGACCTCCACCAAACTTTTCTATTATAGCAAGAAGTATTTCTCTATCATACTTTTCAAGACCTACGGAGTCTATTCCAAGTAATGAAAGTCCATCTTCTACAATTTTCTTTGTAATATGTCCCTTTGAATAGATATCTGCAAAATCTCTCATTCTGCGAAGAACTCTGTTTGCAATTCTAGGAGTTCCGCGTGAACAGCTAGCCATTAAAACAGCAGCATCTTTGTCAACTGTTGTTTCAAGTATCTTTGCACTTCGCATTATTATTGATGTAAGCTCATCTATTGTATAGTAATTAAAGCGTTGTACAATACCGAAACGGCTTATAAGCGGACTTGATACCATTCCAGCTTTTGTAGTAGCTCCTACTAAAGTAAAATGAGGTATAGGAATACGAACTGTACGGGCGGCAGCTCCCTGACCTATTATCCAGTCTAATTCAAAATCTTCCATTGCTATATAGAGCATTTCTTCTATAGCCGGCTTTAAGCGATGGATTTCATCAATGAAAAATACTGTATTAGGTGAAATTGTAGATAGAATTCCAGCTAAATCTTTTGGCTTATCAAGAGCAGGTGCACTTGTTACCTTAAATTCTGCACCTAGTTCATTTGCAGTAATCTGAGCAAGAGTTGTTTTTCCAAGTCCTGGAGGTCCTATAAGGAACAGATGGTCTAAAGGTGCATTTCTATTTTTTGCTGCCTGTATAAAAACTGCAAGATTCTTTTTTATCTCACTTTGTCCTAAAAATTCATCAAGCAATTTAGGACGCAGAGAGTTATCCTGAACATCTTCTGCCATCATTTCATCTGCACGAACTAAATGCATTGAAGAAGACGGTTCTGTAGCAGCATTCTCTGGGAAATGCAAATCAACTTTACCAGCAGAACTTTCTATTGATTGAGCTTTCAAAACTGTAGCTTCATCTAAATTACTAAATTCATTTTTTTTCATTTAGCAAGCTCCACTATTGCACGGCGGAATAAAGTATCTTCTTTTTGTGTAGGTAACAATTTTGCAAATGCAGGGTCTTTTTCAAGCTCTTTTACAAGATTATTAAGAGCTGCCTCACAATCTCTCCTGTCATATCCCATACTTGAAAGAGATACTATTACATCTTCATATGGAGAAGCCTTTTTAGAAGCTTTTGCAGGAAGGTCATTATCAAGATTTAGTTTTCCCTTTAATGAAAGCAACATTTTTGAAGCCGTTTTCTTTCCAACTCCAGGAATCTTTGAAAGTGCTGAAACATCACCATTTTCAAGTATTGCAAGTAAATCATCAACAGATACATTCGACATGATTTTTAATGCAGCTTTTGGACCTATACCATCTACTTTTAGAAGGCTTAAAAATAAATTACGCTCTGAATCAGAGGAAAAGCCATAAAGTAACATAAGGGCATCGGTATGTTGCATCCATATAAAGACACGAGCTTTTTCTCCTGTTGCAGGGAGTGCATCTAACGTCTTATCAGGAACATTTATATCCCATTCAATTCCATGTGTATCAAGAAAAACTTTCTGCGGGTATTTACCGGTGATAATTCCGGTTAAGCTGTTAAACATAAGGCAAAGTATAACAGACTGAATGTAAAAGATAAAGCTATAAAAAAAGCCGGATTATAGAAAGCTTTATCGAATTCTATATATCCGGCTAATATTTTGTTTTGACTAATTAGAGAGGCTTGAATGTAACGCCTAATGAAAGCATTGGAACACTCTTATTTAATTTAACATCATAACCACTCATGTCGTATGTTCCTTCAAAGTAGCCTGAATACATAGCACCTAATTCAAACCATAGATTATCCATAGCCTGAACCATTCCTCCACAACCAAATGCAAAGCTGTTTAATGCAGGATTTACAATGTTGTTGGCATCTGATGTGCTTCCTGTTCTATTCAACAGTCCACCCATACTCAAGGTTAATTTTTCTGTCAATGCATAGTCAGCACCCAGCATAAATTCAAAGCTTGGGTCATACTCTAAATCGCTTCCGTCTCCTGTATGTTTTGTATACTGATCAAAGTAATAATTGAAGCTAGTACTTAGATTCAAATTGTCCAAAAGCTGATAAGCTACTCCAAGATTAAGAACAGCAGGAAGGTCGTTACGGTATTTACTACCCTCTTCATATCCTAGAGATGAAGCAAAATTACCTGTAACATCTGTATATTCATATTCTAACTTTGCCTGTGTCTGGAATTGAGCTGTAACAGACAAAGCTTCTAAAGGCTTTATTTCTCCACCAAATACAAAGGCAAATCCCAATGCTGAAGAATCATAACCGAGTTCATCTCCACCATTCAGACTCTGGAATGTAGCATTATCTGTTGTTATAGAGATAGACTGGCTTCCCTGAAGCAAGCGGAATGCAGCTCCAAAAGATGCAAAATCATCATAATTATAAGAAGCTCCAATCTGTTCTCCAAATGTTGCAGAATAGATTGAAAGGGAATGGTCATTCATCGCTCCGGAAAATGCTTGAGCCAAAGCAGCATAAGTTGTATTAGAATTAGCTTGTGCTAGAGCTGCATAAGACTGAGCATATTTACCAAACAAGCCATATGTTAAAGCTGTTCCATCATCATAGTTAAGAGAACCGCCGCCACCATATACACCGAAAGAACCGAATACAGCAAAATCGCCTGTTTTGAAAACAATTTCAGCATTTGGGAAAAGATAAACGATTGTATCATCTGTATATTCAGTATCATTTAATTCATTTGTGTACTTCTTGAATATGAGCTGATCACCAAGATTGAAATACAAGCCATCATCCATGAAAGCTGTTCCTGCTATATTATACAAAGCAGCTTCTGGCTTTTTATCTTCTGTATTTCGGCTAGGATTACGTAAATATCC
>JAILNT010000247.1 GCA_024691265.1 Treponema sp.
TGATATTTATTCATCTTAGGTGCATATTTAGTATTGTCATCATTAGCATTATCATGGTTAATTTCGCCTATAAAATCAGATATATCCTCTGACGGGCTTTCAAAAATCTTTTGTAATAATTCCTCTTTATAACTATAAAAATCAAGTTTTTCATGTTGATTGACCGCCATATTTTCAAGGCATTTAGTAACATCGCAAACAGCATTGATATACGTCTGATAAGTCTGTTGTTGCTCAGTTGAAATACTAAATTTATCTATTACGGGAACAAATTTATTACCATCTTCTTTATATCCTATTGTCGCTCCATGAAGAGCTCTGCAAAGGAGCTCCATCTTAGCTTCATATGAACCTCTTTTAGAATAGACCCACCAATTCTTTCTTCCTCTTGTTCCATTTTCTAACATAACAAAACAAAAATAATGCATATCATAACTGCAAATTCTCTCCATATTATTGAAGCTTTTTCCAGATGCTTGAAGATCTACAAAGCCGATTTCTTTTTGCGGTCTATCGATTAGTTCTAGCATGTATCCTTTTAAATTGTTTATTGCCTCGTCATCTACGCATCTCCAAGATATTCTAGAGCTATATACATATTCAGTTTCTATATCTATTTTTTCTGTTGAAATAATAATATCTGCTATTTTTTTTAAAATATATCCATCCCTTGCAATAAAGCACAACTTTGTTAGATGGCGCAATATTGCCATCTCAATTATCCATTCAATATAGTCATATAATAATATTCCAGCAAATAATCCAACTAACTTCGGGCCATAATAATTTTTATAAATATTTGTAATTGCTGTATATGCTTTTCTACTTAACTCATTGTCATTTATTTGAACTAAATAAGCATCTTTAGGAATTTTGTTTTTATATAATTTTGTAGTAATACCAAGTTGTCTTGGGATAAGATAATCAGAAAAATAATTATCTCCTATATGAATCCATTTCTCATATGTCAATTTTTCTTTATTCTTTACATATGCGAATAATTCTCCTGTGCTTTTTAAACAATTGCAATCAGAAGAAACATATATTTTAATATCATCAAATACATAGTGTAGATCTTGTAATAAAAATCTTATTTCTTTTTCAGAAAGATATATATTTGAAATGAATATAACTCTTTCACCACTGTTTCTATATTTCATTAGCAAATCAATATTTTCTTTAATTGGAACAACAGATAATTTCTCAGTTGATAATTCTAGTTGAATCAAGTCATCGATACATTCATCAGATATTCCAGTCATTGAAGAAAAAACTTCGTAAATATTCTTAAGAGTTATTTGTCTCTTTTCAGAATAAAATTCAACAGCATTCTTTTCAGCTGCCACCCTAAGCAAGGCAAAATTATTTCTTACTCTAGGCGAAAGCCACGAATAAACTGTATCTAATTGCATTTTCTCTTGCATTAATTCAAAAATGCCATAGGGATTTTGTGTTCTTCTCGTTATAACAGTATCGAAAATATCAAAGGAATACATATCAATCACCATAAAGAAATCAATTACTAACTAAATAATCATAATCAGTATCTTTCAGCAATTTGGCAATAAGCTTCTTTTCTTTTTCTACATCTTCATCACTTATTTTCTCGCATTTGTCAGATTCCAATGCATTTCTCCATGCTTGTTCAAAATCATATAGTCTTAATTGCTCAAAACTTTCTCTAGCTTCATTTGACATGATTTCTTGCATTTCTGTATTTTCTAAAAATTCAACTATCTTGTCTGCAAATTCAGCTATATTACCCTGTTCTATTGTTATTATTCCTCTACCATCTTTTACAACTTCAAGATAAGGTAAATCATACATTATAGTTGGTATCCCTTTTGCCTTAGATTCTATAATGACCATAGGATATCCCTCACCAGGAGACGTCATCAACATTGCCACAGCCTTTTGGTAATACTGCATAACATTCTGTTGAAAACCACAAATTATAATATTTTTAGATAAGTTTGCATCTTCTATCATTTTTTGAAAACTGGCTAATTCCTTAGAATTTTGTGCAGTACCCACAACATATATCTTTGCATCAGGTATTTTTCTACATACATTCGCCATAATAGGAATTAAATCATAAACTTTTTTATATTTATTGTTTATTCTACCCACCCATACAAGCGCATTTTTTTCTTTTGGAGTATCGAATTTCAATTTCTTATCATCTATACAATAGTCACAAGGATTAGGAATATATTGAGCATTTACACCTAATGATCTCCAAAAAACTGCATCTGTTCTAGACAGAACTACAAGTTTATCAGCTAATAAATATGTATCTAAATTAACTGTAATATCGCCCCTTTGCTGCAAAGCATTTATAAAGCACGTATGGTTTTCTATAACAACTCGGATTCCCATTAAATAGCACAAAAGTACTTCATAAAATAAAATGTGCCCTTCATAAGGAGTATGAAAACAAGCAACGGAAATTTGTTTACTTCTTAGCATCTCATATCGCTCATCAATCATTTGATCAAAATCTGAGGTTATTGCATTCTT
>JAILNT010000270.1 GCA_024691265.1 Treponema sp.
ATCTTTAATAACTTCCCCCGAAAGAAATGCTATTAGCTGTGTAGTATCTGATGCTTCTGGTGAGCATTTATTACAAATAAAGCTGCCTGATGGAGATGAAAGAGTATTTAATCTGCCTTTCAAGGTTTTATCTATGCAGTCGGCAGCAGGTCTTATAGCTTTTTCTTATGTAAACGAAGGAGAATATTCTTTTTCAAAACTGGGCTGTATGACCACAGATTCTAAGGGAAACTTACAGTCTATAAATATTTTACCGCAGGATATTATAGGCGGTTTTAATGATGTTTATGCTGTGGGTAGTGATATAATATTTTCTCTAAAAAGGTCTTATTACAGTCAGCTTAAAAAACTGAATAGACTTTCTTTGTCACTTTTACCCTGTGACCTTGTGGAAGAAGAAGCTCTTCCTCTTTATGAAGAAGAAAATGATATTAAAGTTGAAAAGCGTCTTATAGATAAAAATGGCAAGCTTGTAACAAGGAATTTTCTTGATGAATATGAGTTATCTTCATACAGTTCTTTTCCGTACATGTTCCAAAAGACTATATTTCCTATGCTGCCTATTGCTTCTATTACTTTAGATGACTATCAAATGTCTGTTGGTTTAGGTGCTACTTATTTTACACAAACAGACGCACTCGGAAATTCTTCTGCTATATTTTCTTATGGAAAAGATTTGGCTGACCCTGATAATGATTATAAAAATCTTGTTAATGAAAATACTGTTTCGGCAATATTCAGTAATTCCACTTTGCCAATTTCTTTAACGGCAGCCGGTCTTTGGCAATTTAGTTACGGGGGAGAATATATCCTTAAATTCCTCGGTGGTGGAAAGTGGGTATTTCCTTTAGGTTTTTCTTTTAGAAAGCTTACATTGAGCTTGCAGGATATTTGGATTTCTTCTACGACACATGAAGATAAATACAGTGGAGACGAAACAACTCTTGACGGCTGGACTTCTCCTTTAGATGCCTTTATAGATAATCAGATTCTTTTGGGCTTTCAATATTCTTCTTACAGGCAGCACGGTTTAACAGATTTTGAGCAGTTAGGAGTTGAGTTTGGCTTATCCCTTATTTATGAAACCGATTATGCACAGGAGCAGAATGCAGAAGATGAAAGCATTTATAAGTCAACTGTCATTTCTGGGGATAAATATGCGAAACTAACTTTCACTCTTGATGCAGGCTTAAAGCTTCCCCGCCTTATTCCCCTGCAGAATCATTATCCTTTTGTTTTTGACCTTCCCACAGAAGCTTATATTTCGCTTTATGGGAAAAATGGTACAGCTTGGAATTATCATGTAGAATCCTTGCTTTTGGGCTGGGAATCTCAATTTGGTGTGCCTTTTGCAAATCTTTATATGCATAGGCTAGGGCTTTCTATAGGTTACGACAGTACGCTTGAATATGATACACTTCTGATTCCTTCTCCTGATTTGAGTAATCTGAAAGAATTTATTTCTGTTATTAAAACTTCTAAGATGGTTGATTTCGTTTATTTATCTTTTTCTACAACTTTATCGCCAGTTATAGGTGTTACTTCTGATATTCAGGTTTCTGCTAATTTTCAATTTCGTTATCACATTAACGAGGACTTTTTTAGCGGTGTTTTAACAATAAAATCAAATCTTTAATATTCTTTCTAACTGCAAAAATTTAGTAGAAGTTCTTTTTTATATGATATACTATATATTATGCCAATAGCTCCATATATAAAAGAAACGATGAACAGTAAGAGTTCTTCTGTCATCAGAAAAATGTTTGAAGAAGGTAACGCCCTTAAAGAAAAATACGGCGCTGATAAAGTATTTGATTTTAGTCTTGGTAATCCCGACTTAGACCCTCCCGAAGAAGTTTTTAAGGCTGTAGAGGATATTGCAAAAGACAGAAGTCATAATTGTCATGGTTATATGCCTAATGCTGGCTATCCAGCAACAAGGGCTGCTATGGCAGAAAAGACTTCTTGTGAACAAGGGGTAAAAGTTGAGGCTTCTAATGTGTGTATCACTGTGGGAGCCGCCGGTGCATTAAACTGCGTGTTCAAGGCTATTCTTTCAGAAGGAGATGAAATTGTTGTTCCTTCTCCTTTCTTTGCTGAATACCGTCATTATGTTCATAATTACAAGGGAAAGCTTATTGAAGTGCCTTGTAAAGAGGATTTTTCTCTTGATGTAGAGGCTATAAAGAACGCTTTGACTTCAAAAACTGCTGCCGTATTGATTAATACACCAAATAATCCTACTGGAAAGATTTATTCAGAAGACGACATAAAAGCCCTTGCTGCTGTTCTTGAAGAACATGCTAAAGCTTCTGGCAGAAAGCCATATCTTATTTGTGATGAGCCATACAGGGCTATCTCTTATGATGGTCGCTCTGTGGCTTCAACTTTCCCTGTATATGATGAAACTGTGATAGTTACTTCTTTTGCGAAGAATTTGAGCTTACCTGGAGAAAGACTCGGCTATATAGCTATAAATCCAAAGGCTCCTGATGCAGGGGAGTTTATAGCAGCTTGTATTTTTGCGAATCGTATTTTGGGCTTTGTTAACGCTCCGGCTTTTTTTCAGAAGGTTGTTGCAAAGTCATGGAACGCAAAAGTCGATTATTCTTCTTATGAGAAAAGACGCAATGAAATTATGTCTGTGCTTGATGCAGCCGGCTTGAAATATGCAAAACCTGAAGGAGCTTTCTATATATTCTGTAAAGTCCCTGATGCTTGGGGTGATGATGACATGGCTTTCTGTGAGCATCTCAAGAAGTTTTTAGTTATCTGTGCTCCTGGCTCTGGTTTCGGCAGAAAAGGCTGGTTCCGCATTTCTTACTGCGTGAGCGAAGCTACTATTCTTAATTCAAAAGATGCCTTTTGCAAGGCTGTAGCAAGTAAATAATAATCCGGAGGGATATTTTTATGAAGATATTAATGGTTACGGCTGAAACCGTTCCTTTTGCAAAGACTGGTGGTCTTGCTGATATGGTAAGTGCCTTGTCTATTGCTCTTAGCAAGATGGGACACGAAGTTAAGATTGTTATGCCTCGTTACTATAAGATTAACAGGGACAATCTTGAAAAGCTTGAAGGTCCTATGCAGGTCGCTGTAGGTTTCGGCGGAGCTTGGACTGCTGTTTATAAGACTCAGATGCCAAATTGCCCTAATCTCGAGGTTTATTTTATTGACCACGAGCAATGCTATGGTCGTGATGGTGTATACGGCACAAAAGCCGAGCCTGATTTCATGGATAATCCATATAGATACGCCTTGCTCTGTCATGGTGCTTTCCAGGTCTGCCGCAAGATAAACTGGTATCCTGATATCGTTCATGCTCATGACTGGTCGGCTGCTATGGCAAATGTTTTGACTAAGCATGTGTGCCGCTATTGTGGTTTCCCTGATACTGCTAGTGTATTTACAATCCATAATCTTGGCTATCAAGGTCAGTATTCTAAAGAAAGATTTGCTGATTTAGGCATTGACTGGAGCTTGTATTATGGAGCCGGTTTTGAGCATAACGGCGGCATGAATTTCCTTCAGGCAGGTCTTACTACGGCGGATATGCTCACCACAGTTTCCCCTACTTATGCAAGGGAAATCCAGGATTCTTCAGGTGGCTTCGGGCTTGACGGCTTACTAAGACACAGAAAAGATGTGCTTCGTGGTATTCTTAATGGTGTTGATACTTCTGTTTGGAATCCTGTGACAGATAGACTTTTGCCAGCTAACTATTCTGCAGCGGATTTATCCGGTAAGAAGATTTGTAAGGAAGTGCTACAAAAGAATATGGGCTTGGAAGTTAATCCCGATATTCCTTTGATTGGTATTGTAACAAGACTTGCAGACCAGAAGGGTATAGCTGAAGTTTTTGCACCTAGCTACGGGGCTTTGTATAGAATCTGTACAACCATGAAAGTTCAAGTAGTAATTCTTGGTAGCGGTGAAAAGTGGTGTGAAAACGAGATTAGAACTTTGCAGTCTAAGCTTTCTAATTTCCGTGCTGTACTTGGCTATGATGAAGCTTTAAGCCATCTTATTGAAGCCGGTTCAGACTTCTTCCTTATGCCTTCTAAATACGAGCCTTGCGGACTCAACCAGATGTATTCTCTTTTGTATGGTACGCTTCCAATCGTTAGAAGAACAGGTGGCTTAGCTGATACTGTAGATAATTATAACCAGGAGACAGGGGAGGGAGACGGCTTCTTATTTGATGCACTTACTCCTCAGGCTGTTTATGATACTGTGGGCTGGGCTGTATATGCTTATTATAACCAGAAAGAGCATATACGAAGTATGATGGTTAGGGGTATGAAAAAGCAATTTGGCTGGAATATTGCCGCACAGGAATACTTAAAGGTATATTGTGAAGCAATATTCAGAGCCACAGGAAAGACTTTTAATATTTAGAATTCCTGCCAGTATCCATCTGTTGAAAGGTACCAGTTTGCTTTTATAGCAGAGAATATTGGATTGTACCAGGAAATGCTACCATCGCGATTTAAGATTGCAACTATGTTGGCATTTCCTGCCACTTTTAATGGCATTGAAGCAGACCTTTTGTATATGAATGACTTTCTTGATTCTAAGTTTATTGAATAAACCTGGCTTTTTCCTATGTTGGTGAATAGGTAATTATTAGATAATTGTGTAAAAGCTTCAGGGTCTTCTTCTGGGAATTGCAATAAAGACGCGAAAGTCTTTGTTGTTGGTCTATATGAGTAGACTACAGTTCTTGTTTTTCCCTTTGCTGTATCTGCCTGAATAGCCATGCCGTACAGAATAGCTGCTTTTGATTCTGGGTCGTAGCTTAAAGAGTATGATATAGTGCCCTTTACAGAAAGAGAAACTGTTTCGCCTGTCTGTGCATTTATGTAGATTAAAGGGGAAGCCGGATTGCTTGCTGCCGATTTTGCTACATATACATCGTTGTCATTCATCATTACTGCATCTTGCAGAGCTGTTCCAGTGTATAACTCTTTCGCTGTGTTTGTAGTAAGCGAGTATGTATTTACGCTAGAGTTTCCAATTATATAAACCAGTGTATTATTAAAAATCTTTAAGGTTTGTATTGCGGTTTTTAGATGTATGATGTCTTTTGCTTCTCCTGTTGTTAAGTCAAGAAGCTTTACAGTATCTCGTGAGTCTTTAGACCACAAGATGAGCTTTTCCCCATAAGGAATAAGATTTGTGTAGCCTGAATTGTTGCCAACTCTTACGGCTTCTGTTGAGCTTTCATTGTAAGAAGACTTGTAGATAGAATTCTTTGTGAGAAAATAGAAATCTTCTCCGTAGCTTGCTATATCGTATATCTTCTGGTAGGTGGTTTCTGTCATGGCTTCAAAAGACTGCTGCAAATCATTTGCCACTGCAGAAGCCTGGTAGATATTACCAGACTTGGTACCTATTACGATTTTTCCCTGCTGCCTTTTTCCTGTTTCAGGATTTGCTTCTCCCTCTGCAACTCCTACAACCGGGATAATTCTATCTGCAAGCTTGATGCCGCTTGTTATTACATCTCTTTTTGGCAGAGCTGTATATTGACCAATGACTTTAACGGTCACATCTGTATGATTTTTATATGCATTTCTTAAATCTTCGTTATCAATATATTTTAGTGCATAGTTTTTATTCTGCTGCTCAAGAAAGAATAAACCTGTTTCGGCTTCACCCTCTGAACTTAAAAGTAAAGGAGAATTAGCTGCTATAGAAGTTACGAGCTTACCTTTTTCTGCATTCCATATATATATGACATTATTTTTTACGCCGACAAAAAAGTTGTTGTTTGCAAATAACTTAGGCTGATATAGTGCAGATTCTACATTAAAGCGGGCAATCTGTTTGCCTGTCTGGAGATTGTAATAGGTGAGATAGCCCTGAGGAGAGTACATTACACAAGATTTTTCACTTGCACCTGTAGCCGCCATGGAAATAATTCCTGGTGAGCTTTTTATTTTCTGTACGGTTGTACCTCTGTTTGCGTCCATAAAATATGTACCGTCTACGTCATTTTTGCCTACAGCAGTAGTTCCAACTATTATGTAAGAACCCTGGGCTGTGTATGAAAGAGATGTAATTGTATCAGTGAAACGCTTTGCAAATTTTTTTTGTAATGTAGTCCAGTTCCATACGCTTATGGTATGGATTCCGGCTCCGTCTGTTTCATAAACGGCAACATCTGTACCATTTGGGCTTTCTGCTACAAGCTTTATAGACAGGTTGGTGAGCTGATAGTGCTCTCCTAAGCCGTCTGCTGTCCATTTGATTAAAAAGCCGTCATCGCCGGCAGAGAAAAAGGAACCATTTGCATTTGCTCCTTTTGATAAAGATGAAAAGCTTGTTACTGATTCCTGATGTCCTTGGGTTGAATTGTGTGACTGAGCAAAAGTTGATACGCATAAAAATGCGATTGCGGAAACTACAAATAAGAATTTCATAATATAATCACTTCCTTGTTATAAAGTAGATAACATCGCCATACATTGCAACGATAAATAATATTGCGATAAATGCAAAACCGATGAATTGTGTTTTATATAAGAATTTTGGTGAGAGTTTTCTTCTTAGAATAAGTTCGATAAATGCGTTTAGAATTAATCCCCCGTCTAAAATAGGAATAGGGAGAAGGTTCATTATAAATAGTGACACGCTTATAAGTGCCAGAAATTGCAGGGTGTAAACTATACCGGTTGCAATACTTGCTCCAAAGCTTGCTTTTACTGTGTCGCCAAGCATTGTAGTTATTCTTGCAGGCCCTGAAACGGCATTTGTAATTTTTACACCCTTAAATAAGCTTTTGATACCTGTTATAGTGCCTGAAATTGTGGCAAAAGTTTGCTTAAAGCCCTGTCCTATGGCTTCAATGATATTATATTTAGGGCTGTGCTTTTCTACTATCGTGTCGGGATAAATCTTTACTCCGATTAAGCCTCTACCGGTTTCTTTATCAAGAATTGTTTTTACATCGAAAGATAACAGCTTACCGTTTCTGTCGACATCAATCTTAACTGTTTCATCTGGGTGCATTGCAATCGATTCTGCTATATCAGAGAAATCTGAAACAGGGGAGTTGTTTATAGCCGTTATGATGTCTCCGTCTTGGAGTCCAGCTTCATGTGCAGCAGAATATACTGCATTTTCACCCTGGTCAGCCATAAGCACTTTTGCACTTGCAGTTGTGTATGTATAGCCTATAAGGGCTATAAGAGTAAATGCTATTATTGCAAATATAAAATTAAAGAAAGGTCCTGCAAAAGCTATTAAGGAACGTTTTATCGGGCTGACACCATAAAATGAATGCTCATCAGCTTCGATAGTGTCTTTGCCTTCTTCTAAGGCGAGCCTAAAATCTTGCTCGCCTTTCATTCCGCAATAACCACCGAGGGGGATTAAAGATATTCTGTAGTCTGTGTTTTTAATTTCTTTGTGAAAAATTACAGGTCCCATTCCGATTGAGAAGCTAAGAACGTCTACACCGAAAAGCCTTGCAGCAATAAAATGTCCAGATTCGTGGAAAAATACCAAGAAACCAAGACAGAGAATACCTAAAATTATACTCATTATGAAAACCTTATTAGAATTAAAGTTTTGCTAGTTCTGCATATGCAATATCTCTAGCTTTCTTATCTTCTGAAAGAACTTCATCTATTGAAGATGGTTCTATATCCCAGTTATAATCTAATACTTTTCTTACAATCTTTGGAATATCTGTGAAGCCGCATTTTTTATCAATAAAGGCAAGTGCTGCAACTTCATTTGCTGCATTATATGCAATCGTTGTAGATTTTCCTCTTTCTGCGGCTTCAAATGCGTATTTCAACAATGGAAAATCTTCTAAACGTGGTTCAAAGAACGAAAGAGAATGCTTTGTTATATCAAAATGTGGTAAGTAATTTTCTTTGTATTCTGGCCACAATAAAGCTGATAGAATAGGGTGCTTCATATCAGGTTCTGACAATTGAGCATATATTTCACCATCTTTCGTTCTAATCATTGAATGAACAATGCTTTGTGGGTGAACAACAACTTCAACTTTATCACTTGCTATATCAAATAATTTACAGGCTTCTATGACCTCAAGACCCTTATTTGCTAAATCGGCAGAGTCTATAGTTATCTTTTTACCCATTTTCCATGTAGGGTGCTTCAAGGCATCTTCTACTGTAACATCTTTAAGCTTGTCTTTTGGAAGCTCTCTGAAAGGACCACCGCTTGCTGTGATAAGTATTGTTGCTACATTTTTCGCATCAAATCTTTGTGTCAGGTTAAAGATTGCAGAATGTTCTGAGTCTACAGGAAGAATCTTTGCATGGTGTTCATCAGCAATTTTTTTTACAAGAGCATATGCCATAACGACAGTTTCTTTATTTGCAAGTGCTAAATCAATTCCATTTTCAAGAACAAGAATTGATGGCATAAGCCCTGCGGCTCCTGCAACTCCATTTACGGCTATATCTGCATTGGACTCAGCAATAAGCTTCTTTAAGCCATCGTATCCATCTTCAGAAAACAATGTAGTAGGGCAGCCGAATTCTTTTCCTAGTTGGCTAAGAGCTTCTTTGCTTTTATTTGCACTAAGTCCTACAACTTTAAATTGGTCTTTCATATTTCTTACTATATCAAGTGTGCTTGAACCAATTGAACCTGTGCAACCTAATACTAATATTTTCTTCATAACAACCTTAAATTGGAACCTCAAATATAAGCATAAAATACAAAACTAATTTTTGTATAAAAGAGAAATCAAAACATAATATACAGGAGCAGACATCAGAACAGAATCGATTGAGTCTAGAATGCCACCTCTGCCAGGAATAATTGTACCAGAATCCTTAAAGCCGGAGCTTCTCTTAAATACAGATTCTGCCAGGTCTCCTATGATTCCTGCAACGGCAATTATTATAGACATGAGAATTATTTTTGACATCCCACCATAAAATATTTCAGGACTATACAATTTTGATAATATTCCAGAAAGAATAGAACCTGTAATTCCACCTATAAAGCCGGCAACACTTTTGTTTGGGCTGGCTTTTATTACACCTCTATTATTTTTTCCAAATAGATTTCCGAATAACCATGCTAAAGAATCATTCATGAAAACCATTAGTAAGAATGTTGCAATAAAATTCGAAGAATGTTCAAAAGCTGTCATTCTTGAAACAAAAGTAACTAAATATCCACTGTATACAAGAATAAAAGCAGAAAACGACAAGCGTTTATTTGAATCTTCAAATGTTTTTGCACTACAGATTTCTGATGTCAATAAAATAAGAAAATCGAAAATAAAGACGTAAGTGATTATTTCAAGTGGCAAAGCAAAATGAATAATTGCATAGGCACTAAGCGGTAATAGCACGCATAATATAGTCAATAATGCTTTATTAACAAGCTTTACTTGTGTTGAAAACATTTTGTACATTTCTAATGTAGCAATTGGTGTTATGGCAACAATAACTAAATGTAATATTATATGATTTAATGTACTTAATT
>JAILNT010000353.1 GCA_024691265.1 Treponema sp.
TCTCTTTCATTGTAGCCGCAATGAATTTTGCTGCACTGCCATATCCTGGTGTATGGTCTGTAACTGCAAGGTCATTATCGATGGTTTTAGGAACTCCAATAAATCTTATGTCACTGCCTGTAAATATTGCATAATCAGACAGTTTTTTTATTGTGTCCATTGAATCATTGCCACCAATATAGAAAAAATATTTTACATCTATTTCTTTTAAGATTTCAAATATTTTTTCGTACAGCTTGATATCGTCTTTTATTTCAGGAAGCTTGTACCTGCAAGAACCTAGATATGAAGAAGGTGTCCTTTTTAATAAATCAATATCCATTGTTGTTTTAATTTTTTCACTTAAATCAACGTATTGTTTATCTAAAAGACCTTTTATGCCATGTAGCATTCCGTATACTTTCTTAGCACCTCTATCTTTTGCCGTTTTATAAACGCCAGCAAGACTAGAGTTAATTACCGATGTCGGACCTCCAGATTGACCGACAATTACGTTGCCATCCATAAACATTTTCGTCTCCTTGACTTTAAGTTATTTGTATAACAATAGCATGTTCAAAAAAACAAAAGAATAGACTTTTAATGTGCTGTTATAGTCTAAAATTGTTCATTTCAGTTTCCAGACTGCATACAACTGTTCTGTTTTTGCTTTCTGTATTACTGATATTTGTTAAAGCTGTTAATATTTGTTGTGTGCCGGCTGACATTTCATGCATAGAATTTGAGACATTTTCACTTGAACGATTTAAGTGTTTTATCTGGTCTTTTACAATTTTTCCACCTTCAATCATGTTCTGTGCTTCCTGTCTTACATTTACAACACTTTCATCTATGTTTTTCATAGCTTCAAGTATTTGTTTACTTCCTTCTGCCTGTTCCTGCATGGCATTCATTACAATTTCTTCCTGCTGATTAACATTATGTGTCATGTTAAATATTACATTGAACTGAGTTTGAACTTCTTTAGTGCTTTCTGAAACACCTTTTATTACTTGTTCAAGGTTTTTCAGGCTTTCTGAAATTTTTTTACCCTGTAGATTACTTTGTTCTGCAAGTTTTCTTATTTCATTTGCAACAACAGCAAAACCTGCTCCGCTTTCTCCTGCATGGGCTGCTTCTATTGCTGCATTCATTGCAAGTAGATTTGTTTGGCTTGCTATATTTCTTATAACTGAAGATGCTTCCATTAAGCCAGAACTTTCTTCCATAATTTTATTTGCAAGATTTGTTGCATTTTCAACTTTTTTCATTCCTTCTTCAGATGCTGAATCAAGTTTATTAGAACCTTCTTTGTTTTTTATAAGAATTTTATTTACGCTTTGTATATTTGCAACCATCTGTCTTACAGCAGCAGAACTTTCTTCTACACCCGCACTTTGATTTTCTATACTTTTGTTAAGTTTTTCTATTTCTTCCATAATTTCGTCAGAAACATAGGTTGTATTACAAACGAAAGCTTCCTGGTTTTCCATTTCTTTTTTTACATTTTCTATATTACCTAATATTTGATTTATTGCGGCTCCTGTTTCTGTGACATTTGCATTTAAGTCCATGCCTACTGAAACTGTAGATTTTACATTTTCATGAACGCCGTTCAAAAGTTGTTTTGTATTTGAATAGAATCTGTTTAGATTTGTTGTAAGAATTGCAAGTTCGTCTCTTGATTCTATTTCAAGGTCTTCCCCTGTGTAGTCTCCTGCTGCTATTTTTGATGTAAATTTATTTATGTTTTTTAGCTTCTTGAATAGCGAATGAAGTACAAATCCCATACTTAAAAGATTAAATAAGAGATTGCTTATCATTTGAGGCAGCCATTTTATTATAAACATTACAGCGAAATCATAGCCTGATGAGTTTGAACCATATCTATGTGTAATTACAACTGTTGCCATTACTCCTGCAAAAATACCCCATACCATTAATGCTGATGTGAGCATAATTCTGTTTGTTATGCCAAATTTTACAGATTTTTCTTTCATTGGAAGTATTAAGCTTGTCCAGTATGAGAACTTTTCATTCCAT
>JAILNT010000276.1 GCA_024691265.1 Treponema sp.
TCACATAAGCATTTTTAAATCCTTCTGCCTCTTCCCAATCAGAACTTTCATGAAAATTTTTATTATAACAACATTTATTTTATTATTAATTTCATTTAATGTTTTTTCTTCTTCAGTTTCTGCTGTTTCTAAGGTTACTATTGGAGGAAATTTTTATGAAAGTTCTGATTGGGAAGAGGCAGAAGGATTTAAAAATGCTTATGTGACAGGTGAAACTTCTATAAAATCAGATAATGTAACTGCACAGGTAAAAGTGACAGCAAGGCTTTTTGATGGTGATAATGGTGATGATTATGCTTCATCTATGGAAGTAAAAAAGGCTTCTCTTCGTGTAGCTTTGCCTTTTTATTCAAAGCTTTCGTTTATAGGTGGAAAGCTTTATGCTCTTTCTCTTCCAGGTAGTTATTTTTCTTTAGGTGAAATTTATAGTGCCAGTGGAAGATGGGGTGCAAATGGTCTTGGTGTAGAATATAAAGGTGATTTTATAAAAAGTGCTGGATTAAATTTTATAAATAGCTATGTTACTTCTTCAAGTGAAAGTAAAGCTTCTAAATGGAGTAAAGGAGCATCTGTAAATGGTGCTGTAGTGTTTGATTTCAATAAATATTCTATTCCTGTAACATTAGGAACAAGCCTTCTTTATGATTCTACTGGAGATGGAGAACATTCTGTAAATACTACAGATGATTATTCTGGTTCTGTATTTTTACAGTATAAAAACCGTTCTTATTCTTTAGCTTCAGGTTATTCTTATAATTCAACTCCTGCTTTTGCACAGGCTGCTTTAGCAAATAAGCTTGCCTGTTATACTTCATCTTCTTCATCTTCCCGTGTAAAAGCTCTTGATACTGCTAATATATTTTCTCTTACTTTCTCAGGAAATACAGACTGGATTTCTTGTAATTTTGAAGGCGAAATAGGAAAATCTGTGCATGGCAGTTATATCCCTCTTTATTCGGCTTTTCAGCTATTATTGCCTTTGACAGAACATTTTGCATTGAAGCCTTCTGTGTCTTATTTTGCTGCATGGGATTATAAAGATAGAAAAGATAGCTATTATGATAATCTTGTTATGTATCCGCGTTTGTGGTTTACGGCAGGAAAACATACTGTTTCTGCTGGCTGCAAAATAAGCCATTACAGTATGAAAGTTCGTGATTATGGCTGGGGAGTTTCTGTACCTGTTTATTGGTCTTATAAATTGTAATAAATAGATTTTTATTTGACCTCTATAAGTAGAGTTGTTATATTACTAGCCATGCTTAATTCTAATCTTTCAGAAAAGCAGCTTTTTTCTAATCATGAACTGCTTTTGTTGATATGGCCCCTTATAGTAGAACAATTTTTATCTATTATGCTTGGCATTGTAGATATGATAATGGTTGCAAGGGCTAATCTTGGAGAGGCTGTTATAAGCGGAGTTTCGCTAGTTGACTCTATTAATACTTTATTGAATGGCATTTTCGGTGCTTTAGGTGCCGGAGGTGCTGTTGTTTGTGCTCAATATTTAGGCAGAAAAGATGATAGAATGGCAAGCCTTTCTGCCAAACAGCTAATCTATACAATGCTTGCAATTTCAACTGTTTTACTTGTTACTGGGGTTGTTGCAAGCTATCCACTTCTTCGATTAATATTCGGAAATATTGCAGATGATGTAATGACAGCAAGTCAGACTTATTTCAAAATAACTCTTTTGGGCTTGCCTGGAATAGCTTTATATAATGGCTGTGCTGCTCTTTTTAGAAGTCAGGGTAATAGTAAGGTGTCTATGTGGACATCTCTTTTAGTAAATTTTTTGAATATTGGTGGAAATGCTATTTTACTTTTTGGCTTTCATAGAAATATTGAAGGTGTAGCAATTCCGACTTTTATATCAAGAACTGTTGCTGCAATAGTCTTACTTGCTCTTTTGAAACAGGGAAAGAGTTATAACGGTAAGCCTGCTATAAAAATTGCTGGCTTACACAAAGTTTATTTTGATTTTTCCATTGTAAAGAAAATACTTGCTATAGGTATTCCTAATGGTCTTGAAAATAGTATGTTCCAAATAGGAAAAATTCTTGTCCTTTCTCTTATAAGCTCATTTGGAACTGCTGCCATCGCTGCTAATGCTGCTGCTAATACTATGGCTTCTTTTGAAGTGCTGCCGGCTTCTTCTATAAATCTTGCTATGCTTACTGTTATAGGACAATGTATGGGTGCTAAAAAAACAGATGAAGCCGTGCGTTATACAAAAAAGCTTATGACTATAGCTTATGTTGGTATAGTTATATGGAATATACCATTGTTACTTTCTGCTTCAAAAATACTTGCTTTATATAAGCTATCACCTTTAGCAAGTAAACTAGGTCTTTATATGTCTTTAGTACATGGAATTGGAAGCTGTCTAATTTGGCCTTTATCGTTTACTTTACCGAATGCTTTGCGTGCTGCAAATGATGCAACCTATACTATGGTTG
>JAILNT010000361.1 GCA_024691265.1 Treponema sp.
AAATGCAACAGTATTGCTTGAAAAAATCAGAGCCGAGAAAGCGGAGAAAATCAAAAAAGGCGAACTAAAAGCTAACAAGAAAGATTCTTTTATTTTTTTAGGAAGTGATAAACGGCATTATGAGCAGTTCGCTGATGGAACAGTTAAAGATATTGAAGATGAGATTCCGTTTGAAGTGCCTGAGGGATGGGCTTGGTGTAGATTAACTAATGTCGCTATAACAGAACTTGGAAAAACTCTTGATGCAAAAAAGAACAAAGGCGAATCTTATGATTATTTATGTGCATTAAATGTAAAATGGTACACATTTGATTTCACTACTTTGAAACAAATTCGACTTGAAGAAAAGGAAAAAGAAAGGTATTTAGTTAGAAAGGGGGATTTGCTAATTTGTGAAGGTGGTGATGTTGGACGTTCCGCAATTTGGGAATCGGATAATCCTATTTATTATCAAAATGCGCTTCATCGAGTTAGATTTTACCAGAATATAAATCAATACTTTTTTCTCCATGTTTTGAATTATTATAAAAACATTGGATTGATAGATGATGTAAGTGGTGGGGTTACAATTAAGCATTTCACCCAGAACTCTATGCAGAAACTGCTTTTTCCTCTTCCTCCACTCGTCGAGCAAGAGCAAATTGTCTCTCTAATCAAAACTATCTTCTTTCAAATTGAAATCTTGGAACAAAACAAAACCGAATTACAAGATGCTATCAAACAAACAAAATCAAAAATCCTCGACCTGGCAATTCACGGTAAACTAGTCCCACAAAACCCGAATGATGAACCAGCAGAACAACTCTTAAAGCGCATTGCGACAAGTGATAACAGACCATACAAGAAGTTTGATGATGAAGAGCCTTTTGATATTCCTGAATCATGGTCTTGGTGTACATTAGGTGAAATTTACACTCACACAACAGGCAAAGCATTAAAGAAGACAAATAACAAAGGAACTTTACGAAAATATATAACAACATCAAATCTATATTGGAATTCTTTTGATTTCACAGAAGTTCGAGAAATGTATTTTACTGATGATGAACTTGAAAAATGTACAATTAAAAAAGGAGATTTAATTCTTTGCAATGGTGGTGATGTAGGTCGCGCAGCAATCTGGAATTATGATTATGATATTTGCTATCAAAATCATGTATCAAGATTAAGACCAAAAAATGAAAAAATTAATAACAGCTTTTTCTTATACTTAATGATGATTTATAAACAACAAGGTATGCTTAACGGAAAAGGTGTTGGAATTACATCTTTATCAGCAAGTGATTTATTGTCTGCTGTTGTTCCACTACCTCCTTATTCCGAACAAAACAGAATAACAAAAGAAATTGAATGTCTTTATGAACAATTAAACATTATAAATAATCAATTATGATTTTATAATAATAGGTTTTGTAAAAAATTTACACTAAATGATTATTTTGTGATATAATTTTAAAAATGACTGATGAAAGAAAAGTCCTCTACGAAGCTATAGAAAAAGAAAGGAACTCAAAACTTCTTGTTTATATAACAGGAGATAAAGCTGGGTGGGAAACCCAAATTGCAAATGATGCTACTGATTATATTACGGAGCACCTTGATAAAATAGGTGTTGTTCCAAAAATATCGTTATTCCTATTTACAAATGGTGGTAATACTCTTGCAGGATGGAATATCGTTAATTTAATACGTCAGTTTTGTGATGATTTTGAGATTATTGTTCCAGGAAAGGCTCGAAGTACAGGTACATTAATGTGTCTTGGTGCAAATAGAATAATAATGACAAAACAAGCTACACTAGGCCCTATAGATCCAAGTGTAAATACTCCATTAAATCCAACAATTCCAAATGCTGGTCCACAGGCTAGAGTTCCAGTAAGTGTTGAAGCAATTAAAGGTTTTCTAGAACTTGCAAAACATGAATTAAATCTAAAAGATGAGCGAGCTCTTGCCGATATATTTAATGTATTGGCTGATAAAGTTCATCCACTAGTTTTAGGTGAAGTTTATAGAGCTATTGGACAAATTCAGATGTTAGCAAGAAAATTGCTTGTAAATCAGGTTACAGATGAAGAAAAAATAAAGAAAATAATATCTTTTCTTTGTAGTGAATCTGGAAGCCATGATTATACAATCAATAGACGCGAAGCAAAAAATGAACTTGGTTTAAACATTGAGAAGCCTTCTCAAGATTTATATGAATTGATAAACAAG
Source organism: Treponema sp. (assembly GCA_024691265.1). Lineage (GTDB taxonomy): Bacteria > Spirochaetota > Spirochaetia > Treponematales > Treponemataceae > Treponema_D. The sequence goes on from JAILNT010000361.1 coordinate 2,215, forward strand.
ACATATATTTCTATACGAGAAGAACTTGAATTAAGAAATCCTTTTAATCCTGATGCATATATAGGCAATGATGGTGCACGGGCATATTCAATAAAACGAACCCTTGTAGAAAGTCTTCCTGGAGGTACAGACTGCTTTGTTTCGGAAGGTCGTTTTGCACGTGTTAGTATACCACCTATGCCACAGAATCCTGTACAACAAATAGCAATTCAGGATCAAAGAATATTCGAAGGATGGAAACACTATGATTAATTCTTTACAAACATCAAATGGTATAAGCCATTTAGCAAAGCAAACAACAGATATGGCACCTATCACCATTGATACCACAGTGGTTCCTACTGCTTTATCCAATATCGTTCGCTCAGATATTGTATATGTCGAAAACTTAATTATCGATACACAACCTCAACCTATTCTTCCTGTGGAAAATATGGTAATACAACAAAGTATAATGCTTTAATTGAACTATAAAAGTGCCCCATTAATGCGAGGCACTTTTTTTTATTTACCACGTTACAATCTGATCAACAATTTCTTGTTGTTCGCTTGCAGTTCGCCTGAGGTAAATACGAGTTGTTTCAATACTTTCGTGTCCCATCAAATCAGCAAGTAAAGAAATATCATTGAACTTTTCAAGAAAGTTCTTTGCGTAACGATGCCGGAAAGAATGAGGATAGACAACCTTTGTGCTTATGCCATATTTTGCAGCATAAGTTTTAAGCTGTGTTGCAATTCCTCGTGTGGTAATACGTTCACCAAAGCGATTGAGAAAAACATATCCAAAAGTTCTGTTTATAGATTTAAGCCAGGCTTGGGCTTCTTCACGCAATAGTTTTGGAATATACAAACGACGAAGTTTTCCGCCTTTAGAATACAAATCAAACCAGCCGATATTTACATGTTCAACTTTAATTTGTGTAAGTTCACTAACACGGGCACCAGTAGCACCTAGAAACCAGACAACAAAATACCATTCGATATTTCCATCCGCTTTAAGCTGTGCTTTGAAATATTGATAATCGGCATTGCTTATTACATTTTCCAGAAAGTTTTTCTGCTGGACCTTTACCTGTTTTAGCTGCATTTTATCTTTACCAGTAAAAACGAGGTATTTGTTGATTGCCTGGATTCTAAGATTTACAGTCTTAGGTTTGAAATATTCCAAAAGCCAACCTTTGTAAGCTAGAAGGTTTTCTTTTGAAAAATCTTCATAGTTTTCTGTGTAATATTTAATAGTCCACAGATAGGAAGTAACAGTATTTTCCGAAAGGTTTTGTTTTCGTAAATACTGCTCAAATGGGAAGAGTTCATTTTGCTTTATCATAAAAGCCTCCAATAAGTTTTTTTTGCACAAAAATGTGCCTTATTGGTGAATTTATCTTCTTAATGCAGACCTTATGAGAAGGTAGATGAGGAACCATTTGAGATACCTGCATCATGGAGGTGGGCTTTACTAAAAAATGTTGGGATAAAAACCGATACTGGTTATCCTTTTGACTCAGCAAAATTTAACACAGAATCTAAAAACCGTAATGCAATTATAAGAATTAGAGATATAGTTAGAGGATTTTCAGAAACATTTTCAGATGAAGTTTGTCCTGACTCTTATGTTGTAAATACAGGGGAAATTCTCATTGGTATGGATGGAGATTTTAATATTGCAAAATGGAAATCGAAACCAGCTTTATTGAATCAACGTGTATGTAGAATTAAAAAATCCATAAATGAAATAAATTTAGATTACTTTTTTTATTTACTTCCAATACCTCTCTTGGAAATAAATAAATCTACATCCAGTATCACGGTAAAGCATCTTTCAAATAAACAAATCGAAAATATGCTATTTCCTATTCCACCTGTTTCAGAACAATACCGAATAGTTGAGACTATTGAGAAGTTATTTAGTAGATTAGACCAGATTCAAAAAAATATTGTCTAATGAGTCAAACAGTTCTTTTATTTTATTCAGAATTCTTGTTTGTTCATTCGACGGTGGAATAGGAATAAAAATTTTTTCAAGATTAGAACGTGAAATTCTTAATCTTGTAGTTCCTGTGCAATTTTCTTTGATTAATTCAAGGTATTTATTTGAGATTGTGTAATATACAAATAGTTCTTTTGATATTAGTTCTTCGTTTAATCTAATAATTGTACAGTCAACTGCAGTAATAGTCCTCTCTGGTAATTTTGGAAGAATACAAGCTCTACCAACAGGTTCCGGAAGTCTTGAAATAAGAATATCTCCTTCAAAAATTTCATTACATCCCAAATTACTAAAAGTATTTTCTGAAATATAATGATATTTTCCTTCCTTATCTTTAAAAATTCCAAATCCAATATTACCAGTTTGAATTAAACGAATACCTTTATCAGATTGATCTTTGGATTCAATCCAGTCTCCATCACCTATATAATTTACAATGTTCTTAATTGTTGTCCATTTCCAAGATGGCGGTATTTCAAACGGAATATCACCTTCTTTCACCTTCTCATAAGGTCTGCATTAAGAAGATAAATTCACCAATAAGGCACATTTTTTGTGCAAAAAAAACTTATTGGAGGCTTTTATGATAAAGCAAAATGAACAAACACCATTCGAGCAGTATCTACGAAAGCAGAATCTTTCGGAAAATACTGTCACTTCCTACCTGTGGACTATTAAGTATTACACAGAAAACTATGAGGACTTTTCAAAAGAAAATCTTCTTGCTTACAAAGGCTGGCTGTTGGAATACTTTAAGCCAAAAACTGTAAATCTTCGTATTCAGGCAATCAACAAATATCTTGTTTTTACTGGTAAAGATAAAATGCAGCTTAAACAGGTAAAAGTTCAGCAAAAGAACTTTCTGGAAAATGTTATAAGCAATGCAGATTACCAATACTTCAAAGCTCAGCTTAAAGCGGACGGAAACATTGAATGGTATTTTGTAGTGTGGTTTCTTGGTGCAACAGGTGCTCGTGTTAGCGAACTTACACAAATTAAAGTTGAACATGTAAACATTGGCTGGTTTGATTTGTACTCAAAAGGTGGTAAGCTTCGTCGATTATATATTCCAAAACTCCTGAGAGAAGAAGCTCAGGCCTGGCTTAAATCTATTAACAGGACTTTTGGATATGTGTTTCTAAATCGTTTTGGAGAAAGAATCACAACACGAGGAATAGCAACACAACTGAAAACTTATGCTGCAAAATATGGAATAAGTACCAAGGTTGTTTATCCTCATTCATTCCGACATCGTTACGCTAAAAACTTTCTGGAAAAGTTCAATGACATTTCTTTACTTGCAGATTTAATGGGGCATGAAAGTATTGAAACGACCAGAATCTATTTACGGCGAACCGCTAGCGAACAACAAGAAATTGTTGATGAGATTGTGACCTGGTAAGTATAAAAAAAAGACTCTCCTATAAAGAAGAGTCTTTGGTAGTACAAGAACACTGTTTATCAACTCTTTAATGAAATTTCTTTTCTATCACAGCTTGCAACAGTTCCATCTTCTTCATCAGACCACTCAGAGATAATATCTGTTATAGAGCGTATATCTCTTTGAATATCAGCTGTCTTTATAAAGAACATATCTTCTTCAAGGTGCCAATCACGCGAAATAACATAAGCTGATGAATCCGTTTTTATAATTACAGCATCGTCAGTTGAAATTTCATAAATTGATTTACCTGAAGAGTCTTTTACAATAATCTCATCTTTCACAATGATGATATCAGTTATGGTTTCATTTACTGAAGTTTCAATAACAGAATCTTCAATCATCAGGCAAAACGGATTTTCAGCAGTAATCTGATTCACGTAGAACTTTGAAACATCTTCTGAGTCTCCAAAATAATCAATTTCAGTTAATTCATTTCGAAGTTCAATTTCTGCTTTTTCCGTTACAAGAGCGATATTGCCAAAAATCCTATTCCAGCTATCTTTCTGTTGAGATTTAAAACAAATCAGCCTTGTACCAATTAAAGACTTAAGTATTTGAACTTCTTTTTCATTTATACCGTGAACTATCATTTTGAACCTCCAGTTCTAACAAAATGAATCTTCTGATGTGTTTTTACACCATTGTGAAAACCTTCAAGTTTCAAATCTACAGCAGGACTATCTTTTGAAGATGTTTTTATCCTTAGTGTAATTTTTGAACCATCAGGCATTGTTGTAATAAAGCCATGACCATTTGCTAATGGTTTTTCAGAACCACCATCAGTTAATAAATCATAGAATCTTCCAGCTTCTGCTTCAGGATTTTTAGTGTAAATCTGACGAATCCAATTTGCAGAACCTTTCTTTCCTTTTTCACCAAAATAACCACTTGGCGAAAGGCCATATTCCTGGGCTGTGTAGTGAATATTGTTATCCACTCTATTGATTGGAAATAATCCACTATAATCTTTACTTGAATCACTCATAAGGCATCACCGGAATAATCCTTTTTTGTATTCCTTCTGCTCTGATAAGTGACAATCTTAATTCCAGAAGTCCAAAGACTTTTGAAACAAGCGTAGTTTGTAGACCCATAAACAAGAATTGTATGAGGTTGTAGAACCTCAATCATCTTGATTAAATATTTCTCAAAATCAGCCCTGTTTTTAAGATATTTAAGTCTACTGGCAACTGTCCCTAATGCTACAATACTGTTTTTCGGGATTCCCCTAAAACAAATATCCAGAGTATCTTTACTCCATCGCACATTATTGATTACATTGATGCCCATTGTTGAACACCAAAATCCAAATGCACGCATCCTGTATGTATTCCACCATTTCAATGGTAATGGAAAATCAGCGTAGGTGCTAAAATCTGGCGTTATTATCCCTCCAAAATGCTTTATTATGTCAAAAGCTTTATTGTAGTTAAACCAGATTCCATTGATTCCATCAAAAAGGAAATCATCAAGATAAAAACAAATATAGATGTTACACTTAAAGTTTTTATCCTTTCTAATTCTCTTCCTAAAGATTTCTTTAGCCTGTTTCCAAGTAATTAAATCTTCAGGAACCTCTTCTTTCAAAGTTCTGCAAAATGGAATATTGTGTTCATCCCATTCTTTACAGTCTTTGACCATAAAAGCATTCCACCAAATATCCATAAGACTTGGTCGGATGCCAGAGTACCTAATTTTTTTCATAGGCACCTCCGTCAATTGAAGGCCTCGCCTTGTATACGGTGGATTAATGTAAACTACATCAAATTCACCAGGAGAAGCGCTAATTAAATAGTTATTGACGAAAGCACCTGTTCAGGGTTAATATTCAATTACCACATCGAAATATTCTGAAAAGATGTTTCGTCAAGCTGGTTTCTGTTGGTAGCAGAAACTCAGTTATAAGCCTTGCTTTGATTGGTAGTCTTAGCAAGGTTTTTTATTTTACAAACAATCATAGGCTGTACCTCCTGTTATATAATTTAATTTTTTAAGTCGGATTTTTGCAGCTTTTTTCGATACTCTAAAAGTACTTACGAATCGCAAAAATTCAACTTTAAGTTCATTATACGGCATTTCTGCTAAATATGGGGCCGGATCTTCGCCAAAAACAAACACAGGTTCTTTTTTATAGTCTTTCCAGAATTCTTCAACAGCTTCTTTTGGCATAAGAAAACAAGAAGCGAAATAATCGGCCTGCCACTCAATCCAATCTTTTCCTTGTGTATTATCTGGATTTTCTATGTTATCTCTGTGGCAGGTTATTGCAAAAGATTCCTTCGGTTCTTCATCAAACAGTAATGGTTGCGTAGAATTGTCTGGCTCTTCGAATTTTCTGCGATGATAAACATTGTGACCAAGTTCATGGGCCAATGTATAGTTTAATCGGCCTTCTTGTTTTTCATCAGCTTCTAACTCGGAAGAAATAATGATTGTTCCTTTATCTACTTTGTACGGAACTATTTGACCATCTCTAATTATATTTATGAATCCATTGGAAAATGAAGTCATTCCTAAGACGAATATGTCTTAGGAATGACTTCATTTTCCAATGGATT
>JAILNT010000021.1 GCA_024691265.1 Treponema sp.
GCCTAGAGAACAAATTCTAAAAATTATTGATGACTTTTTTAAAGGAAACTAAATAGCTTTTTTTCAATAACGAAATCCTTCTGAAAGCAAAATACAAGATTTCAGAAGGATTTTTTTTCTAAATATTTCTAGTCTTTACTAAAAAAACTAAAGCAACTATTAAAGAAACAACATCGGCTGCAGCCTGAGAAAGAATAATTCCGTTATACCCCAATAACTTAGGTAAAATTGCAAGACAAAGAGCAAGAAATATACCTTGACGCCCTATCGAAAGAATGAAAGCTGGAAAAGCTTTACCCTCAGCCTGAAAGAGTGTTGTACATACAAGTATTATACCAACTGCAGGAGAAGATATCATAAGACAGCGAAGCATAAGAGAACCTGTATCGATAATATCTTTAGAACTCATAAACACACTTATTATGTGAGGAGCTGCAATGAAAGTTGCAAAAATAAATATAACAGCAGTAACAACTTCAACTTGAATATCAAATTTAATTATAGAATTAAGCCTTTTTTTATTACCAGAACCATAATTAAAACCAATAAGCGGCTGAGCCCCGAAAGCAAATCCTACCATAACAAGCATACATATCATATTTACTTTCATTGCAATACCAAGAGAAGCAATTTGAGAAGTTCCATAAGGTACAAGACAACGGTCAGTAAGAAGAACAGCAAAACTCTGCATAAGATTCGTAATTGAGGCTGGAATACCTATAAAAAGGATTCCTTTTAACTGCTCTGCATTAATCTTTGATTCTTTGATATTACAAGAAAGAGTTTTAGCTTTTTTAATTATAGCAGTCATCAAAAGAATATCAGATATAATATTACTTATAACAGTTGCCATTGCAGCACCAGCAGCACCAAGTTTAAAAACAAAAATAAAAATTGGATCTAAAATAATATTAACAACGGCACCAATAATAGTACAGAACATAGCATCTGTAGAAAGACCTTCTGTACGAAGAAGATTTCCCAAAACTATATTAAGCATGGTAAATGGCGAACCTAACGCAAGCCATAAATAATAAGAAGAAGCAAAAGTAAATGTCTCTTCAGTTGCACCAAGAAGATTTAATATAGCTGACGAAAAACAAAGTAGAATAACAGTAACTAAAACACTAAAAATAAAAGTTCCATAAATACAAAAAGAACTTACATGCTTAGCTTCATCTTTTTTATCTGCTCCAAGAAGCCTTGATATTGCTGTACTTCCACCAAGACCACAAATATCTGCAAGAGCTATTAACAATGAAAATATAGGAGCACAAAGAGAAACTCCTGCAACAAGGGCTGTATCACCAGTACGAGCAATAAACCAAGTATCGACCAGATTATAAATAAGAGAAACGACCATACCCATAACTACAGGTAAAGCCACTTTAAAATACGCCTTCTTTACAGGCATTTCACTAAAAATATTCTGTTCCATTTATAAAATATACTATATTACGATATGAAATATCTATTGATATAACTATTTTTTATATTTTCATTATTGACATATGTCAAATATTATCTTATATTCAAGATATAAAGTTTATGACATATGTCAAATATAAAGGCAGCTATATATGCCACGTCCACAAAGATGTAGATGTATAGGAGCATTACCAGAGTTCTGGCATTTTTCCCCAAAGGAAGATAAAAGCTCTGGAGTTGTTACTATAACTCTTTGCGAGTATGAAACAATAAGACTTTTAGATTATGAAAACAATACACAAGAAGAATGTGCAAAAAAAATGGACATAGCAAGAACGACAGTAACAGCTATGTATGATTCTGCACGAAAAAAAATTGCGGATTGTATCATAAACGGAAAGGAACTTGTAATTTCTGGTGGTAATTATCAGCTATCGGCTGCAAGTTTTAACCTTCCAGCTTGGCTAACAGAAACACACAAAAACAACACTCTATATTCTGTAGGAGATAATATTATGAGAATCGCAGTTACTTATGAAAATGGAAACATTTTCCAGCATTTCGGTAAAACTACACAATTCAAGATTTATGATGTAGTAGACGGAAAAATTACAAAGTCCGAAGTAATTGGTACAAATGGAGCTGGACACGGAGCACTTGCAGGTGTTCTAAAAGTTGCTAATGTAGATGTATTGATATGCGGTGGCATTGGTGGCGGTGCTCAGAATGCAATAAAAGAAATCAATGTAAAACTCTACGGTGGAGTAACAGGAAATACTGATGATGCAGTAAACGCTCTCATTGCAGGAACATTAAAGTATAATCCTGATGTAAAATGTGACCATCACGGAGAAGGACATGGACACGGACATGGAGAAGGTCATCACCATGGTGAAGGACACTCTTGCGGAGGTAAATGTCATGACTAATGAAGAGAGAGCAGAAAAAGCTGCAAACCTTAAAGCAACAGGAGCTTGTAACTGCTGTCAGGCAGTCCTCAAGGTATTTGCAGATGAATTAAAAGCAGATGAAACCACTCTTATGCAAATCGGTTCTGGCTTTGCAGCAGGAATGGGTGGAATGGAAGGAACTTGCGGAGCTGCAGTTGGAGCCGTTATGGTAGCAGGAATGCTAAAAGAAGGAAATGGCACACCTCGCTTTTCACGCACTATTCTAAATAATTTCAAAGAAAAGAGCGGAGCTCTTACATGCAAAGAATTAAAAGGCGTTGCAACAGGTAAAGTATTATGTGACTGCCCTGATTGTGTACGTAATGCAGTAAATTCTCTGTTTGAATCTATTTAATACATATAAAACCCATAATAAGTGTTATAATCTATTGGTATCACACTATTCAAAAGAAGGACACTTATTATGGGACAAAACATAGAAAATCTTTCCGAACATACAAC
>JAILNT010000071.1 GCA_024691265.1 Treponema sp.
AGCTGAGTTTTTCCAACTCCTGTAGGCCCTAAAAAGATAAAAGACCCAATAGGACGTTTTGTACTTGAAACTCCAGCCCGACTTCTACGTACAGCACTAGAAATTAAGTGAATTGCTTCATCTTGTCCTATCACAGACTTATGGATTTCTTTCTCCATATTCAACAAACGTGTAGTTTCACCGTTATCAAGCTGTTCAACAGGGACTCCTGTCATAGTACTTATTATTTCACAAACATCTTTTTCAGTAACAATCTTCTTATTACCACCATTATTATTTTGCCAATAATTAGTACACTCTTCAAGCTTTTGCCTTAGCTCCACAACAGCATCACGAACTATAGCGGCTTTCTCATAATCCTGTGATTCAACAAGAGCTTTCTTTTCAGCATCAAGTTTATCAATATTATGTTCAAGCTCTGTAAGCTCATCAGGACGCTCTTCTTCCTCTATCTTTTTTGCGGCACCAGCTTCATCAAGAATATCAATAGCCTTATCTGGAAGGAACCTTTCAGGAACATAGCGTTTACTCAATTTTACAATCATAGGAATAACGCCAGATGCATATTCGACACCATGATATTCTTCATATTTAGATTTTAATCCTTCAAGAATATTTGTAGTGTCGTCATCACTAGGTTCTTCAACCTTTACAACCTGGAAACGTCTTTCAAGAGCAGAATCTTTCTCAAAATACTTTCGGTATTCTTTTAACGTTGTAGCACCAATAATCTGTAATTCACCACGACTCAATGCAGGCTTCAGCATATTACTTGCATCCATAGTTCCTTCTGGACCACCGGCACCGATTATAGTGTGAAGTTCATCAATGAAAAGAATTATATTCTTATCTTCCTTAATTTCTTTCATGATTCGCTTCATTCTTTCCTCAAATTCGCCTCTATACTTTGTACCGGCAATAAGAGCTGCTAAATCAAGAGAAAGTATTCTCTTTTTCAAAAGTCCTTTTGGAACATTTCCCTTTGCAATATGTTGAGAAAGGCCTTCGGCAATAGCTGTTTTTCCAACTCCAGGCTCACCTAAAAGAATTGGATTATTCTTTGTACGGCGAGACAATATTTGAATAACTCTTTTTATTTCCTTATCTCTACCTACAACAGGATCTCCATCTCCATTTCTTGCCTTTGTTGTCATATCAATACTATATTCATCAAGAAAAGATGGTTGACCTTTTTTCTTCTGAGCATTTCGAGAATTATTTGACTGCTCTGTATTACCTGAATAAACATTCTGAAAAACATTACCTAAGGCAACATCATCTCTAGTTTCAGAAGCAGCGGAAGATTTATTTTTACTCTGTATATCAAGAATCACATTTCTTATAGAATCAAGAGATATACCAGCTTTCTCAAAATATCTTGCAGTAATACTGCCATCTTCACGAATAGCAGCCAAAACTAAATGCTCTGTTCCTATATAGCCATTTTTAAGGGAACGGGATTCCACAGCTGCACAATCCAAAAGAGTACGAAGTCTTCTTCCAGGAGGAAGATCACTATAATCTACTACAGGATTTTGAGAAACAGTTCCCTGTTCCAATGCAAGCTGATATGCAAGAATATTTACATGCAAAGTCTGCAATAATATATATCCTAATCCACTAGCACTCTTTAACAAAGCTATAAGAACATGTTCAGGTAGAAGCTGAGTTCCACCGCTTTGCCGTCCCTCTTTCTGTGCAAGAACGGCTATTAATTTTTCAGCTCGTGGTGAAAGTCCTTTCATATATAAGTCTCACTCCTTTATTTCAAGTTTTTCAAAAGCTTCCTGAAGAATCAAAGCCCTCAATCTGCAAATTTTAGCTTTGGTATCCACTTCAACATCTTTTTCAAAATTAAAAGTGCCATTCTGTAAAACATATTCCAAATGAGCATCTTGTATTCTATATAAAAGAGCAAATAAAACATTGTTTTCAATATTTCCAACAATATTTATATCTGCACCCCATTTTATTCCAGATATAATTTCTATAGCATCTTTCAAAGTCAAGAAACGACTAAATCGTGCAAGAGCATAAGCTCTGTAAACAATATCCCTTAAAGCTGTAGGATGTCTTTCAATCATCTCGTTTCTTGCACGTCTTTCCATTTCACAAAGGTATTTTGAAACGGCAGTTATTGCAGTAATCTGGTCAAGTTCGCTGCCATAAAAGCTATTAACACTTGATATCTGATAATAAGAACCTAACGCAGCACTATAATTTTTACCAGCCCCGTAACAAGGGACTGCAGAAAAATCTTTTTCAAGCAAATCAGAAAATAAATCATCTGTTCTGTCAAGATATGACAAAGATGGCAAATGAACTCTGACACTCACTTTCATTCCGCTACCTGTATCAAATAGAGAAGAAGTTAAATAACCAAAATCATAACTTGCAGCAAACTGTATACGCTGCTGCAATTCATCATCAACCTTTTTGCAAAGAGACATTCCTTCATCAAAATTCAAGCCAGGCACAAAAGATGCAATTCTAACATGGTCGATACTATTTATAAGGCATGATATCTTTCCATCAGAACGCAATACAAGACCTTCATTATCATTACGTCCCATGTCAATAATACCTCTTTCAGCCATTATTCTTTCGCCAAGGGACTCTAAATTTTTTACTTGAACAGAATGATATTGTTCAGGATTTTGAAGATTCGAAAATGCATCAAAAACAATAGAACATATTCTTAAACCATCATCATTCTTCAAATTATTTGGGAATGGAAAATTTGCAAGATTTCTGGCAAGTCTTACACGACTAGAAAGTACAACATCACTTTCAGGTCCTGCCTTAGAATACCAAGAATCAGTTGCACCATTATTATTGCTCAAATCTTCAGACAATTTCTTTTCACTCTCTAAAAACATACTTGGAACTTTACTAAGTTAATCTTTATTGGAAAGTTCCTTTATATCATCTCCATTATTAACAGGTGACTTTTCCAGGGCTTTAAGATAATCACGATATAAAGCAGCCTTTTCATAATCCTCTTTCTCAAGAGACTCTTTCAGCTTCGTTTGCAAAGCCATACGATCATTCAAAACTGACTTGAAAGAAGCAAGCCTATGAGGCAAAGAACCTGTATAAGGACCTTTTATTTTATTTTCAGTCATCAAATTTGTTATGGTAGACTTAAATATTTCATAACATTCAGGACAACCAACAGTTAATGATTTCTTTATTGACCTGAGAGATTGACCACAGACAGGACAACATTGATTATCAATAATCTCTTTTTCTTTTGCAAAACTCTTGAATAAAGAATATAACGATGATGCCATATTTTTAGCATCAGGCCTAATACCATGTTTCAAAGCACAGTCAAGACAAATATTCAATTTTTTGTGAGTTCCAGCTGCATCTACCTGTTCAACAGTGATGGAAGCTTCTTTTGAATGACAAAAATCACAAAGCATAAACAAACCTATATCTTTCTCAATGTATCCAAAGGCTTTTCTTTACCAGCTTTCATAGCAGGCAATGCAGAAACTAATAAAGAAAGAATCAACGTACCACAACCAATATATAACAATTCTTTTAATGGAACTGATATCGGAATATCTTGTAAATAATAAGCAGGATCCAGTAAATGAATATCAGCATACAATGTCTGACCTTTTAAAAGATACACAAATTTTATGATAATGTTTAGTATCTTTTCAGAAAAATTAATAATTTCATTACAATTCACAGCACAAAGCAGTCCCAAAGGTATTCCAAGAACAACTCCCCCTAAACCGCATATCACACCCATAAATAAAAAAGCCGCAACAATACCAGAAGAATTTCCACCGATACTTTTTAGTATAGCTATTTCTTTACGCCTTTCCATAACAAGCATAACAAGTGCAGAACTAACATTTACAGAAGCTACAAATACTATAAGTAACATTATAAACATTAAAAGTAATTTCGTCGAAGAAAAATTTTCATATTCAGCAGCATTTAACTCATTCCATCTGTAAATAGAAGCATCATTAAATGGAATAGTTTTTTCAAGATTATGTTGAACACGAAGCAATTCTGATGAAAAAGCATCAGAAGTTTCTATACCAATATAAACATCAGCCAAAGACAAATCCAAAAGACTATAACCATCTTCAAGAGAAATAAAAACCCAAAGTGCATCTAGCTCCTGATATCCACTTGAAACAACGGCTTTAACCTTAAAAGATTTTATCTTAGGAACAACCTTTCCATTCGGAAGATTTCTTGTTGTAATTAATCTTATAGAATCACCTGTATGGATACCAAGCAATTCAGACATCTTAGAACCAATTACAGCAGACTTTTCTTCGAATAAATCTGTTTCACCTTCCTCCACCTTAAACAGCTTATTAAAACTTTCGTTACGTTCAAAAATATCTGGTAATACAGCCCTTATTGTAGCACCAGTTCTACCGGATTTCCCAGCAGCCAGTGCAATTCCCTGTAATTCAGGATAAGCAAGCTTTACCCCATCTGTATTTTCAAGCCGCTTAGTTTCCGAAAGTAAATTTTCTGCAGAAGAAACTTCATCAGCAGAATCATCGTAAACAACTTTCAGATGAGAACTCGATAAGCCTATAATGCGTGCTGTCATACCTTCTATCATTCCATCTGAAATAACAAGAACTGCAACAAGAGGTATAAGGCTTAAACCAATACAAAGCATAGCACCAAGTAAACTTTGTCTTGCACTTTGTCTTTTCTTCCCATTCGCCATAGTTTTAGCATCATCAGTATTTCTTACAGATTCAGAAGAATTATTTTGTAAAGGAAGTAAAACCCTTATAGCATAAAAAAAAGATGATTTTAGAGTCATACATTAGCCCTCGGTAAATCAGATAGCTCCAAATGACCATCTTTAATGCTGTATATTGAATCACCTTTTTTTGCCAGTTCCATATCGTGAGTAACAAGAATAAGAGTTTTCTTATATAAATCAGCCATTGAAAACAAAAGATTTCCTATCATCATTGCATTAGCTGGGTCAAGATTTCCAGTAGGTTCATCAGCAAGAATTAAACTTGGATTATTTGCCAATGCTCTTGCAACTGCAACTCTCTGTCTTTCACCTCCAGACAATTCTGAAGGAAGATGATTTTTTCTATCAGATAGCCCAACATCATCTAAAAGCTTTTCAGCTCTCATCTTTGCTTCCTTTTTGGACATTCCAGCCATGTATGACGGCAAAAAGACATTTTCAATAGCCGTAAAATCCTTCAAAAGATAATGAAACTGAAAAATAAGTCCTAAATACGAACTTCTATAATCAGAAAGGCTTTTATCATCTAATTTAGAAATACAATAGTCACCAGCTTGAACAAGTCCGGAACTAGCAGAATCAAGTCCACCAATTATATTCAAAAGAGTACTTTTTCCACTTCCGCTTTCACCTACAATAACGGCTTTTTCCCCTTCCATAACGTCCATATCAAGATTTTTCAACACTGTAAGGGATTCACTTTGGGTATAAAAAGTCTTTTCAAGCTGCCTTATACAAACTATATTTTTACTCATCTCTCAAAACCTCTGAAACTGCCATTTTTAATATATTTCTACTAGAAATCCATGAAGCTATAAAAGCAGAAAAAACCCCAAAAAGAGTTACAACAAGAATTTCAGGAAACATCATTCTTGCAGGTATTTTTGAATACAATAAAAACATAGGATTTTCCCTTAAATATTCAACATAAGAAGGAGAAAATAAACTTGTAAAAAAATATTCTATCCAGTAAACAGCATCTGCAATGAACACAAAAATTTTATCCATATTTATACTGCAAAGAATACCAGCAATAAGACCGGGAATAGCTCCCAAGAT
>JAILNT010000074.1 GCA_024691265.1 Treponema sp.
TAAATTGAAAGCATATAATTGAAATAATCATATTAAATAGGGTAATATCAAATTATGGATAGTGCTCTTTATTTAATACCTGTAACTTTAGGTGATACTTCATTAGAACAGGTATTACCGTCTTACAATCACGATGTAATAGTGAAAATTAAACACTTTATAGTCGAGAATAGAAAATCTGCAATCAGATTTCTTGTTAAGGTTGATAAAAATATAGATATAGATTCTCTTGATTTCGTTGAATTAAGTGAACATACTGATGAAAAACAAGATGTTATGGCTATGCTAAAGCCTTTGGAAAGAGGCGAAAGTATAGGTGTTATAAGTGAAGCTGGCTGCCCTGCTGTTGGAGACCCTGGAGCAAGAGCTGTTGAAGCTGCTCATAAAAAATCTTTTAAGGTTGTGCCTCTAGTGGGACCAAATGCAATGATAATGGCTGTTATGTCAAGCGGTTTTAACGGTCAGAACTTTGCATTTAATGGCTATCTTCCTGTAAAAAATTCAGAAAGAGCTTCAAAAATAAAAAATCTTGAAAATAGAGTATATAAAGAAAATCAAACTCAACTTTTCATAGAAGCTCCTTATAGAAATGACAAAATGTTTGAGGCTATTTTACAGAATTGCAGACCTGATACGAAGCTTTGTATTGCATCTGGAATTACTACCCCAGAAGAATATATTGTCACTAAAACTATTGCAGAGTGGAAAAAATGTCAAAAACCTCAAATAAATAAAATTCCTGCAATATTCCTTTTGTACAAGTAGATTAGAATAGCTTGCCAAATGGGTATTTTGATATTACAATTAATTAAGAGGTTTTGTGGCTTATACGATTGTCGTGCCAGACACTGAACTTTTACAGTGTGTTTGTGGCACAAATGATAGTAATTTAAAACTTATAGAAGAACATTTAGGTGTAGAAGTTTTTACAAGAGGAAATGAACTTTCTATAGAAAGTGAAGATTCTGATATTCAGCGTCAATTTAATTTTGTTATAAATAGAATGATGGACGAGATTTCAGATGGTAATGCTTACAATCCTGATATGGTAGCATCAATACTTAATGTTGAAACTGTTGATGAAAGACCTTTCAGGTTTAATGCTAATTCTTCTATTTTTATTCCTGGTGCGGTTAAAAAAGTTTTCCCTAAATCGCAGAATCAGCTGGAACTTATCGAAAGTTTTCGTAATTATGATATGGTTTTTGCAGAAGGTCCTGCTGGAAGTGGAAAAACTTTTCTTGCAGTTGCAGTTGCTCTGGAACTTGTTTTGACACATAAAAAACGTGGAATAGTTCTTACCCGTCCAATAGTAGAAGCTGGAGAAAGTCTTGGATATCTTCCCGGCAATCTTGAGGATAAAATAAATCCTTATTTACGACCTTTATATGATTCCATGAATTCTATATTGACTCGTGATATGGTGAAACGTATGGTTGAAAGTGAAGTTATAGAAATGGCTCCGCTTGCATATATGAGGGGAAGAACTCTTAATGATAGTGTAATCATCTTAGATGAAGCCCAGAATACTACTAAAGAGCAAATGAAAATGTTCCTTACAAGAATGGGAGAAAATTCAAAGATTTTTGTTACTGGAGATATTACACAAATAGATTTACCTTCCCGTATTCCATCTGGATTAATAGATGCTATGGAGGTTTTGAAATCTGTGTCCGATATAAAAATGATTCATATGGATTCTGATGATGTTGTTCGTAATCCTTTGGTCAAAAAAATAGTACAGGCTTATGAGTATGCAGACAATCAATAAAATTAATCCGCTACAAAAATTGTTTTCGGAATTTAATATTTTTTTAACGTCGTTTTTTAAAGAAAAATATCCGATGCTTATATTTTTTATTGTTGTTTTTCTTGCTTCAACAATAGTTTCTTTTTATCATACTGCAACTTCAAAGACTGTTGATGCATTTAATCTTACTGATTATGAAGTTGGACAGATTGCAGATAAAAATATTTATGCCAGGTCTGATTTACTACCTGATATAGAAAATCCTATAGCTGTAAAAGAAGGCGAAAGAATTATAAGAAAGGGTTTTGCAATTACGGAAGAAGAATATAATAAATTAAAAAAACTTTCTGAAGCTCCTGACTATATTGATTATAGAGCTTTTGCTGATAAAGAATTATTTCTTCTTCTTATATTTGCCTTATATTTTTGTCTTTTTTCACCAGTATTTATAGGAAGAATAATAGAAAATAAAGAACTTATTCTGCATGGTATATTTTTTATTCTTGTTTATGGCGTAACAACTCTTGTTTCTAAAACAACAACTTTTTCTTCTTCATATTCTA
>JAILNT010000133.1 GCA_024691265.1 Treponema sp.
TAATATGCATCAGACAGGCTTTTTTTACATCATAACCTAATTTTGAAAGCACATAATACTGGTAAGAAATATCATGATAATAAGAATCTTTCACATGTGAAGAGCTTTTAACTTCATACAATTCAACTGCTGTTTTTCCCGTTAGCTCATCTTTTCCAAGATTACGAAGTAAATCTACACTACAAAAGCAGTTGTCGAATGAAAAGGAAGCTTCACAAATATTTATAACTCCATTAGATAAAAGAGATTGTGTTGCATTTATCATTTCATTAAGGTCATTATTATATTCAACGAGTCTATATTCACCGAAATAAGACCTTGCTATTTTGCCAACTTCATTTCCTGCATCAAAGAGAGAAGCTGTTTTTGCATCTTTATCTTCGTATATTTCATCAGGATATTTATTCTGCCACCAAAGAATTTTTGGACAGTGTGCCGCTATACAGTATTTTGATTTAGAAAAATAATACATTTTATTCTGTCCTTGAATTCATCTTCTTATATTTTTTGTATGCTTCTAAATCTTCCTTTACGGTATTTAAGCACAATGCCAATATAGCAGCATCATCTATAAGACCGGCTATAGGTATAAAATCTGGAAGAAGGTCAAAGCTCATAAGGATATAAAGCAAAGTTCCTATAATGGACAGTATTGTTTTCATAGAAATATCTGTGTATTTTCTTTCTACGAAATCTTTGAGCATTGAAAAAAATATTTTCACATCATCTAAAAATTGTGATAACTTTTTATTCTTTTTTATCTTGTTAAAAATATTATCTTCATTATCAAAAACTTTATGTACATCTTCTTCTGAATATTTTTTGTTTTTGAAAGAATTGAATTTAGCATTTATTTTCTCTTCCTCGTCTTTAGAAAGAGTTTCTGTTTTATCTGTAAACATAAATCTTACACACTCCAAACTCGATAAAACATTTTTTATTATTATTTATTATAGGAATTCTAAATGAAAATGACCAGAGATAATTTCCATAAGGCAGTTTTATTCTGCCCTATGGCTTAAAATCAATAATCTTAGTTGCCTTTTTCTTTTATTTCTGTGACTTTTACTTTTCCACTTTCTGCAACAAAGATTCCGTAAACATAAGTTTCAGTGCTTTTTGAATTTTTCTCCCATGGCTTTCGATATTCAAATCGAAGTTCCGTTTTTCCAGGTCTTAATGATTTTATAGAATACTCAAATAGAGAAGGTGTTCCAATTTCATTTTCTCGACCCAGATTCTTTACATTTTCCGCGACAGTTACTACAGAATCATCTTTAATGGTATATTCCCACATATAACCCGTAGTGGGATTACCTAGTAAGGTGACCTTCTCTTTTTGGCTTACAAATCTTGTAGAGCCGCAGCCTGTAAAGATTGCGATGACAGCTACAAATACAACAAAAGATAAACAATACTTTTTTAGCATTCCCATACTCCCACCCCAAACTTAAATTTATTGAAACGTACACTGGTTATTCTAACGTGATTACAATAAATAACAAAAAAAATTCAATATTTTCAAATAAATTCTAAAGATATATAAGGTTAAGAGCCGATAAAGTAAAATTTATACAGCAACTGACGCTACGGCTTTTGCTTCTTGTTCTGCCCGAATCTTTTTCCAATTTAGATATCCGTATATATCATTTGCAAGGAATATTACAAAACAGAAAATCATAGGAATATAACCCGGATTTTCTTTACTTGCCATTATCCACATTATTATAAGTACTATATCATTTGCAGAATAAGCAATTGCATAATAAGGAAGTCTCATTATAGAAAATAAAGCTGCAAAAAAACTTGTAGTTACTGAAAATGTACTTATTGTAAGATTTTTTGTGTTAAAAGCTCCTAATATAAAGTAAAAGGCAATTGTTACAAGTATTGTAAGGACTGTAGCTAATATAAATTTATTTACTGTCATATGTTCCATACGGACTACGGCTTTTTCCTTACCATTTAAATTTTTGAGCCATATTACACTTGCTACAAGGCTTGCAGGTGCTGCCATTCCCATGTAAGTTATCATTTCTCCATAATACCTAAATTTAAAAGAAACAATTGCATAAATGACATCAAAAACCAATCCTATGAAATGACCTATGACATTTCCTTTTGCAACAAATATCAAAGATGTCACCCCTGTAAGAGTTGCAAACAATGTAAATAAATCTTTTTCAGGAAGAAAAGCAAACATTATAGATATAAAAGAAAGGGAACCTATCCATAAAAAAAACTCTAAAAGACTGAAAGAAGGAATAAACATTCCTAGTTTGTTTTTAACACTCATATAATCTCCTGTAAAAAAAACAGGCACCCAAAAGCTCATCTTCAAAGACCTACGAAGAGCTAATGAATGCCTGTCATTCGTACCCGGTGGTACATATTATTGTGTAATTTTCAGAAAAAATGATATATAAATCAAAAATATATGTCAACAGATAGCAAAGAAAGTCCTTATATTTAAAAATATGTGATGATTATTTTCTTAAATACTTTATAATATATAAAGCTATGAAAACTTTTGAATGTGTGTGCCACAAGGAATGGGATAATAACGGCAATCTTATTTATATAAAAGAGCGAGATGCAGATTTAGAAATAACCGGTCATATAAATGATATGTATGAAAGCTGGTACAAATATGATGAAAACGGGCGAAAGATTTCGTCTAAGATTGGTAAACTTGAAATTCAATACGAGTACAAAGAAAATACAGTACATACAATAAGTTCTAATGGAGAGGAAGCCTGGTATATATATGATTCCAAAGGGAAGCTTCTTCATGCAAAACATTCTGGCATAAAGGAAAATTATGAAAGTTTTTATGACTATGATGAAAAGGGACATATTATTCATGAAAAGAATGATAATAGTCATGAAGTCTGGCATGAATATGATGCTAATGGAAATGAGGTCTATTCTAAAAATAATTACGGTTATGAAGAATGGAAAGAATACGACAATAAAAATAATTTAACCCACAAAACTACAGGTAATAACAATATTCAAGAATGGTTTCGATATGATAAAAAAGGAAATATAATTTATAAGAAAAACAGTACAGGCCATGAAGAATGGTTCATATATAACAGAAAAG
>JAILNT010000138.1 GCA_024691265.1 Treponema sp.
CGCTGATGATGAATATTCGTTGTACTTAGTTGTTACAGCTATATCATTTTTTAGCATAAGAGTTGAAATTGTTGGACGCTCTCTCATAGCATAAATATAGGATTGAGCTTTTGGGTTTTCACTTTCAAATAACTTTTCATCTTTTGTATCTGAAAGTCTTTTTTCGGTCTGCTGTTTTTTATATTTTACATACCATGATTCATAATCTCTTGTAATTGTAGCTAATTTTTTTGCAAGCGAAGTATTTATTATAGTAAAACTATAACGATTAGCTTTATCTAAAGCTTCTTTTATACTATCTTGATTTTCATTAGCGATTTCATCAAATAAATTAGAAAAATCTTGTATAAGATTCATTTTTTTTGTATTGCCAATTGCCCAGAATGATGATAATTCTTGCATGCAGCCTTTTGCATTTTCAAAAGTTCTGTTCATTTGATTTCTTAAAAGCACTTTTGCTCTTTTAAATGCACCATTGTTTTCTAAAAGAACTTCTGAAATCCTATTTTCAATATATTGATTAAAGCTATTGGAAATATTTTCTACAGATTCGCTTTTATCATAAATAATGAGAGCTTGTAAAATTAATCTTGCTTTACCATTTTCCTGAACTACACTTGCATTACTGTAGGTATAAGGTAAAGGAGAAAGTGCTGCTGCTAAAATACCTGCTTGTACAGGAGAAAGATTTGTGTACTGAGTTACTAGCTGGACATATTTAGGAGAAAGGGCATTGTCAGCTAATATATAAGACTCTTTTATGGCAGTATCAGCAGAAACATGTTCTTTTGCATTTTCATTTCTTCTTGTGGCTTTCCAATTTGAAAAATATTTTCTGATAAGATTTTCAATATTCGAAGCCGTTATATTCCCACTTATAAAAATTGCAGAATTTTCAGGTGTGTAATAATCAGAGACAATACTGTTTAACACAGTTCTTACAGCAGAAGGTTTACTATATTCATATATTGCACCATATATACCAGTATCATGTCGCCAGGGTTCTTCTTTGAATATTTTTTCATATATAACACTATTTATAAAGCCGGCTGCTGTTTGTGTAAGGGCTTCCGATTGTTCTTTTATATTGTTTAATTGTCTTGCAATGTTATCATCACTAAAATATGGATTTGAAAATTGTTTTGCTATAAGTTCTAAAGATTTTTCTATATTTTCTGGTGTTGTAGTAATTTTATAAACAGCACTATCTGAATTACATTCTCCCTCAATACCATTTGAAGAAAGTAGGGAAGTACATAATTGAAAAAAGCCTGTTGTTTCAGGTTTTTGCTCAGAAAAACCGGCTTTAACTGTAAATTGGATATGAACAAGTGCAGTACCTGAATCTTGTAAAACATAAGATTCAAGTCCATTTTCTAATGTATAAACTTTTAACTGCTTTAATCTGTTTTCAAGAATTGAAGCAGATTCTTGTGAATTAATATTTGAAATGCAGAAAAAAAATAAAAGTGAAAATAAAATCGATATGTAATTTTTCATATTATAAAAATTGCCTGTCCTTAGGAAAAAGAACAGGCAAAATTATTAATTTAAGAATAAAAGCTAATTATTAGAATGTAGCTAAAGTCTTATTAATACGCTCGATAGATTTATCAACTCCAAGAATTAGAATTGAACCAATAAGAGGAGGTGAAACACGGCTTCCAGTTACAGCCATACGAATAGGCATCATGAAGTCACCCATCTTTATACCGAGTTTTTCAGCTGTACTTCTAGCAAGATTTTCAGCATCTTCGTGGCTCATTCCTGGTAAAGCTTTTACATAATCTATAGCAGCTGTAAGAACTTCCTTAGTCTTAGCTTCATCAAGTCTCTTTGGAATAATATTTTCCTTTGGAGGAACAGCAGGCTCTGTAAATACGAAGTGAACCATTTCAGCAGCTTCTGTAAGATACTTAAGTCTTTCCTTTATTAAAGGCATAATTTCCATAAGCTTTTTCTTTACATCAGCAGAAGACATATTCATGCTCTTGTCTACACAGTAAGGTTCTCCATCATCTCCAAGAGCAACACCTGAATATTCAGGTCCTACATGTGGAGCTGGGAACTGTTCTGAAACATTAATATCAAGAGCCGCATCACCTGTCTTTGTGATGAATGGCAATGTCCACTTATAAAGCTCTTCATCAGAAAGCATACGGATATAATTTCCGTTATAGAATTCAAGTTTCTTATAATCGAATACAGCAGGAGCTTTATTCAAATGTTCAAGCTTGAAATTCTTACAAAGTTCTTCAAGAGTATAAAAGTCTTTTCCCTCTTCATAAGAACAGCCAAGTAAAGCAACATAGTTAATTATAGCCTGTGGAAGATATCCACGAGCTCTAAATTCATTAACGCTTGTTGCACCATGGCGTTTAGAAAGCTTTTTACCATCTGAACCATTTACCATTGGAAGATGACAGAATTCTGGGTGTTCCCAACCGAAAGAACGATACATCTGAACATGCAATGGAGTAGATGGTATCCATTCCTGTGCACGCATTACATGTGTAATATGCATAAGATGGTCATCTACAATATTTGCAAGATGGTATGTAGGGAATCCATCACTCTTCAAAAGAATAGGGTCTGGAGATATATCTTCATTTTTCCAAACGATATCACCAAGAAGGTGGTCATGGAATTTTGTTTCTCCTTCAAGAGGTACCTTTAGACGGATAACATAAGGCTTTCCTGCATCGAGGTTTGCCTTTACTTCTTCTGGAGTAAGATGACGACAGTTACGGTCATATCCAGGTGGCATGTTGTTTTCTGTCTGAATCTTTCTTATGCGTTCCAAACGTTCTGAATCACAGAAACAATAATATGCTTCACCTTTTTCTACTAATTCGTTTGCATATTTCTTGTACAAGTCAAAGCGTTCACTTTGTACATAAGGGCCAAAATCTCCGCCCTTTTCTCCGCCTTCGTCCCATTCAATGCCAAGCCAGGCCATAGTGTCATAAAGATTTTTGACGAACTTTTCATCATAGCGGGTGCGGTCAGTATCTTCCAGACGCAAAATGAATTTTCCGCCCTGAGATTTAGCAAACAGATAATTGAATAATGCGGTGCGTACTCCGCCAATATGCTGCATTCCTGTTGGAGAAGGAGCATAACGGACTCTAACTTCCTTACCTTCCATAAAAACCTCAAACAATAAGTAAGATTGTATTATAGCGGTATTTGCAAGTGTCTGCAATAGCGGAGTTTTTTCTAATTTTTATCTACATCTGAAAATCAATTAGATTATACAGATGTAGAAATAAATAGTATTTTTATTTTACAAATGCTTTTTTCAAGAAATCAAGGTCAAGTTCTGGATAAAGGACATGCTTAGAAAGAAGTGTTTTTACCCTTGAAGAAACTTCTTCTTTTACATTTTGGTCTAGCTCAATTTTTCCTTTTGCCGGCTTTCCATCTTTTGTAATACCAGGCTTTGTAGCTTTTAATACAGAATCTATGATTTCAGCAATTTCCTGCATATCATCAGTATTCATTCCTAATGTCGTTACGGCTGGAGTTCCAACTCTAATTCCACTTGTCCACCATGCACCGTTTTTATCATAAGGAAGAGCATTTGCATTTAGAGTTACTCCACACTGGAACAAGGCTGCTTCTGCCTGTTTTCCTGTTAGCCCGTATGTAGAAACATCTATAAGCATAAGATGATTGTCTGTTCCACCTGTCTGCAATGTCATGCCAAGCTTTATACAAGCTTCTGCAAGAGCTTTTGCATTTGCTGCTACATTATGTGCATATTCCTGGTATTCTTTAGATTGAGCTTCCTTTAAGGCTACTGCTTTTGCAGCCATAACATGAGGAAGTGGACCTCCTAAAACCATAGGACAGCCTTTATTTACATAATCTGCAAAGGCTTTTTTACAAAGAATAATAGCACCTCTTGGACCTCTTAAAGTTTTATGAGTTGTAGAAGTTACAACATCAGCCCATTTTACAGGGTCATAATCACCTGTAAGAACCTTTCCTGCTACAAGTCCTGCAAAATGAGCCATGTCTACCATGAGTACAGCTCCACATTTATCAGCTATTGCACGGAATCTCTTAAAATCTATTTTTCTTGGATATGCTGAAAAACCTGTAAGAAGGATAAGAGGTTTTACTTCCATTGCTTGCTTTTCTATTGCATCATAATCTAAAAGACCTGTTTCTTTATCTACGCCATAAGGGTGACTTTCAAACATGCGGGCAGAAACATTCATTTTATAACCGTGAGTAAGATGACCTCCACAACTATAATCAAGTCCCATTAATTTCTGATTTCCAAATCTTTTTCTTAGCATGTCAAACTGTTCTGCTGTTAAATCATTAAGGGATTTTACACCCAGTTCTTCAAGAGTCGGGGTTTCTACTTTTGCAGAAAGAATTGCCCAATATGCAACAAGATTTGCATCACAACCTGCATGTGGCTGAACGTAGGCATAATCTGCTCCGAAAAGTTCTTCTGCTTCTCTTTGTGCAGTTTTTTCTACAGAGTCTACATTTACACAGCCTCCATAATAACGATGATCTGCATATCCTTCTGCATATTTATCAGTAAGGAGATTACCCATTGCAGCCTGTGTATTTAGAGAACAGTAATTTTCACTAGCTACAAGTTTTAAGTGGCTTCTTTGTGTTTCAAGTTCTTTTACTACGTCTGCGGCGATTGAAGGAACGACAGAAGCGACTTCCTGCAAATTTGCAACATATGCTGTCATAGCAGCATTTACTTTTCCATTACAACTTTTGATATAGTCTTCCAATGGGCTAGGCATATTTATCTCCTGAATTTAATTTTTGCAAATGTTATCAGAGTTTTTATTGTTATTCAACATAAATATGCATAATTTTTATCAATTATTTGTATATTTATACATGGTTTTATTATTTTTTCTTTTATAGAATTTATTTTTTATACATTTTTTTTATTAGAGTACATTTTATAAAAAATAACGGAGAAATCTTTATAAAATTCCTCCGTTAAAAAATTATTTCAGCATGTCTTTAGTTATTTTATATACACTTCCACAGTTATGGCAGGTAACTTCTATAGGGTCAGGTCCATTTGCAATAATGTCATCAAGTTCGGCTTTATTTAGTCTTTTTATAGAATTTGCAAAATTTTCTGCAGAACATGGACAGTCATAAATAATATCTCTATTGTATACTACAGTAGGCTTAAACTCCCTAAAAAGTCCATAGATTGCATCTTCTCTTTTTCCACCTTCAGAAATCCACTGTCCAATAGATGGCATAGCCTTAAATGCGTTCTCAACACGACGCAAAAGGTCGTCTAACTCATCTTTATCGCTGTCTTTTTTACCGCTGTCTTCAGTCTGTGCAGAACCTCTTTTTCCGCCAGCAAAAGGCATAACCTGAAGGAACATTCCTCCGGCACCAATGATTTTGCCGTTTTTATCCATCTGTATACCAGTATTAAAAGCTGTTTTAGTCTGTTCACTCTGAGAAAAATAGTGGGTTAAATCTTGAGCGATATTTTTATAAAGAATTTCTGTTGTACCTGTTTGAGCTTCTTTCATGCCTTCACCGATACGACTTATTGTAACAGTACCTTCTCCAAAGAAGGGTGATAAATCCCAATTTTCCAAAGGTTTATCAATAGGAATATGGTCTTGAAGCATATAGCCTCTAACATAGCCTGTTGAATCAGCTTCGCATAAAAAGCCTGCAGCCGGTCCGTTTGTATCGTATCTGAAAGAAAGATGTTCTCTTCCTTTCATTGTTGGAATCATAAGTGCCGAGCAGAGACAAGCCTGTCCAAGAATGTAACTTTCTAATATGCCATAATTGTGTTGTACTCGCATCTGATTCAAGAATTGAGTTCCGTTAAAAAATGCTCCTCTGAGTTTTCCATCTGCCATGACGAACATTGACATTCCGTCTTTTTCGATTTTGCTTAATTGAGACAAAATCTCTTCATCGGTTATAGCTGCTTTAATCATAAGAACATAATATGGCTTATTTTAATTGTATTCAACAGTATTTAAGCGTTAAGAAGCCTTTGTTTTGCTTGACAGAACCATATTGTTAGTGTAACTTTAAAAATGATCTTAGTTCTCGGTCACGGTGCTGAAAAGAGTCTCTCTAATTGTTTGGGTATGTATTCCTTCAGATTACAGTGTTAGAAAACGATGATAGCAGCTGGCATCAGCAAATAATCACGCCGTTAGTCGGCAAAAGGAAACATTACACAAATGTCAAAGAAGATTTATGTTGGCAATCTCAACTATGCCACAACAGAAGAGACACTGAGCAACTTGTTTGCACAGTACGGTGAAGTAGCATCTGTAGCAGTTATCAAGGACCGCTTCACTCAGCAGTCTAAGGGTTTTGGCTTCGTAGAGATGGCTGACGATTCTGCAGCAGATGCAGCAATCACAGTGTTGAACGGAAAGGAAATAGACGGACGCCGTGTTCGTGTAAATGAAGCTGAGAATAAGCCTCGTACTCAACGTCCTCGTTTTAATGACCGTGGAGAACACCGTGCACGTGGAGAGCATAGTGAGCGTAATTATAGCGGAGAACGCTACTAATTTATAGATAATATGGAAAGGTCTGCTTGTGTAAAATGCAGACCTTTTTTATTTTGTAAATAATATGCCTTCTTTTTTACCTTCTGAATTTAGTTTATTTATTGCACCAAATACTGATAGAAAAGCTTTCATACAAAAATATCTTGCCGATAGAGGCGTAAATTCTGTAATAGTTCCAATAGATGGAAAAAATCATATTTTAGTACGTTTTGCTCAAACTTCTTATTCACCACAATTCAAATTAAAAACGGTTTTATGCCATTATGACAGGGTAGAAAATAGTCCTGGAGCAAATGATAATAGTGCTGCATGTTTTCAACTAATGGATTGGGCAGTTAGACTTTCTAAATACAATGGCATTCATAATGTAAGACTTTTTTTTACAGATGGAGAAGAACTTGGGGGACATGGAGGAATAACAAAACAAGGTGCCTTTGGTCTTGCGTCTTTATATCGAAAATTGGGAATAACAAAAGACGATGTATATGTTTTTGATAGTTGCGGAAGAGGTAATATAGCTGTTATGTCACAAAAGTATCTGCCTTTCAAAGGTAATACAGCTCTCAAAAAACAATTTTTTGATTTATGTTCCAGAACAGAAAATCTATTAAGGGCAGCCTGTCCTAATAGCTGGTATTCTTTACCAATGCCTTATAGCGATAATGCCGGTTTTTTAGCCTGTGGAATACCAGCTGTTGTAATAACAATGTTGCCAGCAATAGAAGTGGAACAATATGCAAAATCTTTAATGATGAGTAAAGACTTGGAAAAAGCTATTTTAAATCCTGCTGATAAAAATAGTGTTTATTATAAACCTTATTTACCAGTAACTTGGAAAATGTTCCACACTCCTAATGACAATATAGAGAACCTTACACAAGAAAGCTTTACCATAATGGCACGTATTCTTGATGCATTGGCTCTCTCTTATACTGTAGCTTTATAAAATTAGATAAGGGCTTTTATAAAGCCTGCTTTTGCAAGTCCATCTATAATAAGTTGGACAGCAAGACCTGCAAGAATAAGTCCCATTATTTTTTCAAGAACAAACATACCTGTAGTTCCAATTAAACGTAAAATAATAGAACCGCATCTTAAAGCAATCATTTCGACTATAAGTGCCAATATAACTGCTAATGCAAGAAGGCCATACATTGGAGTTGTAAAGTCTTCTGCAGAAACTTGCATCATTATAGTAGTAATCATACCAGGTCCTGCAATAAGAGGAGTTGCAAGAGGAAATACTGCAACCATCATAGAATCCTGAGGGTCAATACTTGATGCTGGAGTTGTTCTAGAACGAGGTTTACTTTGAATCATTTCAAAAGCAATAGTGAAAAATATAACTCCGCCAGAAATATAGAATGCACTTGGACTTATTCCAAAAAATCCTAAAAGAAGTCTTCCAAAAACTACAAAAATAAGGAGAACAATGCCTGCAACAAGAATAGCTCTGTGAACAACTTTTTTTCTTGTTTGCATATCAAATTCGCCTGTAACCGCTAAAAAAGAGGGAATACTTCCTATTGGGTCAACAATAAGAAGTAATGTAAAAAACTGTTGTAAAAATTGTGTAAGCATAATATTTATTGTTTTATAAAAAGAATTGGGCTTGTTATGCGAAAAAAAAGCCTGCTTAGCTCTTTTTAGAACAGCAGGCTTCTCTAATTCAATAATTTATAGTTTATATAAATTATTTCTTGTCCTTTGCACGTTCAACGAATGAACCATCACGTGTATCAATAACGATGCGGTCATCTGTGTTGCAGAACAATGGAACCTTTACTTCGATTCCTGTATCGAGTGTAGCAGGCTTTGTTGATTTTCCTGATGTATCACCCTTGATTCCTGGTTCACAGTATGTGATTGTGCGTGTAATATTGATAGGAAGTTCAACACCTACAGCCTTTCCGTTGTAGTATGTAATTGTGATTGGGTAATCATCATCTGGAGAAATATAACCTGCGTTATCTCCGAGGTCTTCCTTTGTAAGGAGGATATCATCATATGTTTCCTGGTCGAGGAAGTGGAAGTCGTCTCCATCAATATAAGAAAGGTTTACTGCCTTTTCTTCCAATTCAACTTCTTCAAACTTTTCGCCTGCATCAAGACCGAGATCCTGTGTTCCACCTGTAACAATGTTCTTTACACGAAGCTGGGAAACGCGTCCTGCACGTCCTGATTTCTGTCCCAACATGCGCTGTACGATGAAAGGTGAGCCTTCATACATGAAAGCTGTTCCTACTCTGATTTCATTTGTCTGTAACATAGTTCGTATCTCTTTAAAAAAAAGTATTGTATGATATACATTAACGTATTTTCATTTGAATTGCAACCGGGATATATAATCAAGAAGATTTTCAGCCATATTTCCATTTTCTATAAGTTTTTCAGAAAAAATATGAAAAGTTTTTTTTATGCTATTATAATGTTCAAGAATTTGAAAAATAAGAGTTTCTTCTTTTTCAATATTTGGAAAATCTTTATTGTATTCTAGCATAAGCTCTGAATATATTTTATATTCATCTTCTGAAAAATATTCTTTCATTCTTTCAAGTAAAGCTTTAGCTTTTACAGTTTGCCATTCATCTTCCTGGGGATATGCATGCCAGATGAAAGGAAGACCTGCAAGACAAGCCCTTGAAAGAGAATCTTCACCCCGAATAAAATTAAAATTAGAAAAGCAAAGCTCTTTATCCCAATCTTCTTGTTTTAGGAAAGGCAGTTCTTTTATTTCAAAAGGTTTATTCTGATGATTCCATGCATTCTTAAAAGGAATAAGACTTTTTCCGGCTGCAAGAATAACTTGTATCTTAAAATTTGGATTTTCTTTTCTTTTTTCGTTTTGATATTTTTCAAATGCTTTTACAACTGGCAAAAAATCTCTTTCATAACTAAATATGGTTATTGTAAATAAGTCTTTATTTTCTATTTTAGAAAAGCCTTCTTTTCTTGCCTTTATAAAATCCTTGTCTAAAGTAAGACCTCCAGTTTTATTAGTAAAACCTGGCATAAAATTTATTTTCTTTACCCTTGCAGAACGGGTTGCACTTTTTAAAAGATGAAAGTCATCTGCCCAATCTTCTGCCGTAAGATATTCAACATTTATTATATGTGAAATATTTTCTATTTTTTCATCGAATAAAAGTCTTTCAAGCCATTCTGGTCTGCCGCATTGAAAGCATTCCAGAATAACATGGGGAGGATTTTCTCTGAAGGCTTGTAAACATGTTTTATCATCATTCCAGTCGTATATAATAAAGCCATATTTTTCCTGTACAGATAAATCTTTATCAATGTCCTTAGCCATCATAGAAAAAGATTCAAG
>JAILNT010000159.1 GCA_024691265.1 Treponema sp.
TTCAAAATTAAATTTCATTCATAATCTCCTTTGGAATTTTTATTTCCATTTCTTTCTCAGTTGGTTGTGGTTGTTTATGTTCTTTTAAAACATAAATTTATAAATTTTAGTAAAAGTAGTAATAAGGGGTGTGAATTTCTGGAAAAGTATTTTATTTTATTGTTTTGTAGAAATTTATAATGTGCATAACAATGGTTTTTGAATTCACCATTTTTCCACTTTTCCACAAATTTTCCATTTTTCCACTTTTTATACATAGTATATTTAACACCTTATTAACGTTTTTCCCACACCTCCTATTTTATATTCACAGACACCGATTTTACGCAGTTTAACGAATAAATGTTGATAATCTGTGGATAAAATGTTAATTAGATTTTATGACTTTTATAGTCTTTTATATTTCTTATAAGTAATGCTATTAGGGAATTTAAATTTGAGTCTGTTTGTATTGCAGATTCTATTTTTTCGTATGAATGCATGGCTGTTGTATGGTCTCTTCCTCCAAATTCATTTCCTAAATCGTGCCATGAGTATTCTGTAAGCTGTCTTGCTATATATAATGCAATTTGTCTAGGAATGACAACCTTTCTGTCTCTTTTTTTACCTTTTATATCAGATAGAGAAATATTATAATGATCTGCTACAACTTTTTGTATAACATCTATTGTAATTGTTCCTGATTGAGGAGAACTGAATAAATCTCTTAATTGTTGTTGTGCAATTTCAATTGTTAATTCTGTTCCTAATAAATCAGCATATGCTACAAGTTTTTTTAGAGAAGCTTCAAGGTCTCTTACGTTTGTTTGAACATTTTTAGCAACAAAATCTATAACTTCATCTGGTATTTTTTTATTCAGAGAAAGAGATTTTTGTTTTTGTATAAGAATTGCTCTTCTTGTTTCATAGTTTGGCATTTGTATATCAACATTAATACCAAGAGAGAATCTTGATTTCAAGCGGTCTGTAATATTTTTAAGTTCTGATATAGGTCTATCACAAGTAAATACAAGCTGAGCATTATTATCATACAAAGCATTGAATGTATGAAATAATTCCTCTTGAGTTCCCTCTTTATCCTGTAAGAAGTGAATATCATCTATAAGGAGTACATCTAAGCCTCTATATTTATTTTTGAATTTAGAGGTTGCTTTTTCATTTAGAGATGCAATAAATTCATTTGTAAATTTTTCAGCAGAAACACAACATATTTTTGCTTCATCACCCTGCTGCTGATATATATAATTTCCAATAGATTGCATAAGATGTGTTTTTCCAAGACCTACACCACCGTATATCAATATTGGATTGAGTTTTTCTCCTCCTGGGTTTTTTGCAGCTTCAAGACATACTTTATATGCAAGGCTACTGTTATCACCAGGAACGAATTTTTCAAATGTATAGTCTTCCCTTAATTGAGGGTGCTTTTTGAAAGGGTGAGAAGTAGTTGTAATAATGTTTACATTTTTGTCATTAATTTGTGAATCAGCTTCTTTTTCTGTATCTGATTCTTTTTCAATTCCAAGATTAAAATCATTAGAATCACTAGGAAAATCTTTTTCATAATTTCCTAATTGAACTATGGTTTGAGCTTTTGGAATGTCATAATTCTGAAGATTGTTCCTTTCTTCAGAAATTTGTTTTTCAACTACAGCTGATTCAGAAGATGAGTTTTGATTTGCAATCTGACTATTCTGATTTAAATTGCCGTTAGGGGTAGTAGCTGCATTTGGAATACTTGTGGTTTTTGAAGGTTGGCTTTCACTTTGCTGGCTTTGAATCTTAATGTTATCAAGGCCTGTGATTTCGCATATTTTTTTAGCGACAATATCTACATAACCTCTGCTTACCATAAGATCCCACATGAACTTAGATGCTACGGCAACGGTAATAGTAGTGAACGTATCTTCAACATATTCCATTTTGAACCAGAGGTTGAATTCATCTTCCTGACCTTTAGATTTAAAATCTTCATGAATCTGGTTGATTGCTTCTTGCCAGATTTCTCTATAATTGTGTTCACTCATAGCGGTTATTATAGCTCGCCTTTACTTTTTTCTGCAATACAAGTATAATTTCTTTTACGTGTTCTTTCTATTATAGCGCAATTATTTAATGCTAAAGAGACTACGAATTATCATTCAAGGAATCATCTAAATGGCAGCTACTTATTCTGCGGGAAACATTCAGGTTTTAAAAGGACTGGAAGCAGTTCGAAAGCGCCCTGGAATGTACATTGGTTCTACAGGTCCGATGGGTTTACATCACCTGGTATACGAAGTTGTTGATAACAGCATAGATGAAGCCATGGCTGGTTTTTGTGATACTGTTACTATAGTTCTTGAAAAAGACGATATTTGCCGTGTAGAGGATAACGGAAGAGGAATTCCTGTTGACATTCATCCTACTGAACATATAAGCGCTCTTGAGCTTGTTTTAACTCGTCTTCATGCTGGTGGAAAATTCGACAAAGGAAGCTATAAGGTTTCTGGTGGTCTTCATGGTGTTGGTGTAAGCTGTGTAAATGCTTTATCAACATGGATGGAAGCTTTTGTAGATAAAGATGGAAAAAGATATTACCAGAAGTATGAAGTTGGTCAACCTCTTTCTGCGGTAAAAGAACTTGGTCCTACGGATAGACGTGGAACAATAATCAGATGGCATGCAGATCCTTCTATTTTTACAGAAACAACTCATTATGACTATGATGTTCTTTCTATTCGTTTTAGAGAACTTGCTTTTTTAAACCAGGGAATTACTATTGTATTCCGTGACGAAAGAGAAGAAGAAGTTAAAGAAACTGTATTCAAATTCGAAGGCGGAATAAAGCATTTTGTTTCGTATTTAAATGACGGAAAAGCTGTTGTACCTTCTGAGCCTATTTATATAAATGGTGCAGAAAACGATATTGTTACAGAAGTTGCACTTCAGTATAACGATGGCTATAACGAAAATATTTCGTCTTATGTAAATGATATAAATACACATGAAGGCGGTATGCATTTAGAGGGATTTAAAACTGCCCTTAACATCGTTCTTAATAAATTTCTGGAAAAATATCCTAAAATACAGAAAAAGCTTGATAAAGACGAAAGATTGCTTGGTGATGATGTCCGTTCTGGACTTACTGCCGTATTGTCTATAAAAGTTCCTGAACCTCAATTTGAAGGACAGACAAAAACAAAGCTTGGTAATTATGAAGTTCGTGGTATTGTAGAAAATCTTGTTAAAGAAAAGCTTACAATATTTTTAGAACAGAACCCTGACATAGCTGAATCTATACTTGATAAAGCTGTAAGTGAAGCTGCTGCTCGTATTGCTGCAAGAAAAGCTAAAGATGCAACAAGAAGAAAGAGCGGTCTTGATAGCTTTGGACTTCCAGGAAAGCTTAGTGATTGTTCTTCAAAAGACCCTTCTAAATGTGAAGTTTATATAGTAGAGGGTGATTCTGCGGGTGGTTCTGCAAAAAAAGGTAGAGACAGTACAACACAAGCTATACTTCCTCTTTGGGGAAAAATGCTTA
Organism: Treponema sp.; assembly: GCA_024691265.1. Taxonomy (GTDB): domain Bacteria; phylum Spirochaetota; class Spirochaetia; order Treponematales; family Treponemataceae; genus Treponema_D. The sequence goes on from JAILNT010000159.1 coordinate 3,524, forward strand.
ACGTTGAAAAAAGTCGCATAGATAAGGTTATTTCAAATGAAAAGCTTCAGCCTGTAATTGCTTCTCTTGGAACAGGAATTGGTGCTGATTTTGATATATCTAAACTTCGCTATCATAAAATCATAATTATGGCTGATGCTGATGTTGATGGTTCTCATATCAGAACTCTTTTATTAACATTCTTTTTCCGCTATATGCCTCAGCTTATTGAACAGGGATATGTATATCTTGCTATGCCACCATTATTCAAGATTTCTTATAACAAGAAAGAATGGTATGTATATGATGATGGTGAAAAAGATGAAGTTATAAAGCAGATTGGAGTTGATTCTTCTAAATTGAAGGTTCAGCGTTACAAAGGTTTGGGTGAAATGGACGGAACTCAACTTTGGGAAACTACAATGGATCCTTCTCGCCGTAAGATGATGAGAGTTACAATTCCTGATGCTATAGCTGCTGATAGAATATTCAGCACTTGTATGGGTGAGGAAGTAGAACCTCGCCGTAAATTCATCGAAGAGAATGCAGTATATGCAAATCTTGATGTCTAATTTCAAGATGTTTGATTTTATGGAGTTAATTACCAATGGAAAATGAAATAAAAACACCCGAAGGTGGAACTCTCATATCAATGCCTATTGACCAGGAGGTTAAGAAGGCTTATATAGACTATTCCATGTCGGTTATTGTTAGCCGTGCTTTGCCAGATGTACGTGATGGACTCAAACCTGTACATAGAAGAATCTTGTATTCTATGGAAGAACAGGGAATGCGTTTTAACGGAGCTACAAGGAAATGTGCTAAAGTTGTCGGTGATGTTTTGGGAAAATATCACCCTCATGGAGATGCATCTGTTTATGATGCTCTTGTTCGCTTAGGACAAGATTTCTCTCTTCGTTATCCTGTAATTACTCCACAGGGAAACTTTGGTACTATTGCTGGGGACCCTCCTGCAGCTTATCGTTATACAGAATCTAAGATGTCTCGCCTTGCAGAAGAAATGGTTGCTGATATTGGTAAAGATACTGTAGATTTTATACCAAACTTTGATGAAACTGCAAAAGAGCCTACTGTTTTACCTGCAAAATTCCCATTCCTTTTAGCAAATGGTTCAAATGGTATTGCCGTTGGTATGGCTACAAATATGCCTCCTCATAATTTGAAGGAGATTGCTTCTGCTGTATCGGCTTATATTGACAATCCTGAAATAACAATCGATGAGCTTATTACTCACATAAAAGGACCTGATTTTCCTACAGGCGGTATAATATTTGGTAAAGCCGGTATTGTTCAGGCTTATAAAACAGGTCGTGGTAAAATAACTGTACGGGGCCGCTTTAATATTGAAGAAAAAGAAAATGGTTCTACTGCTATTGTATTTACTGAAGTTCCATACCAGGTAAACACAGGTGACCTTTGTAAAAAGCTTGGAGAACTCGCTCGTGATAAGGTTATAGATGGTATTAGTGCTATTAATGACGAAACATCTGACCGTATCGGTATGCGTATTGTTATTAAGTTAAAGAGAGGAGCTATTCCAAAGATAGTTCTTAATCATATTTTTGCAAAAACTGCATTACAATCGACTTTCAGTGTAATAAATCTTGCTTTAGTAAAGGGCAGACCTGTTGTCCTTACTTTAAAACAGCTTATTCAGCATTTTGTAGAGCATAGAGATGAAGTTGTAACTCGCCGTACAAAATTTGATTTAAAGAAAGCTCAGGAAAGAGCTCATATATTGGAAGCTCTTATAACAGCCCTTCAAAATATTGATGAAGTTATAAAAATCATTAGAGGAAGTCGTGATACAGATGCTGCGAAAGCCGCTCTTATGGTAAGATTTTCTTTTGATGATGTTCAAACTCAGGCTATTGTTGATATGCCATTGAGAAGATTGACTCATCTTGATGTTGATAACATCAAAAATGAAATGGCAGAACTTCAGGCTGTAATAAATCATCTCCAGGATTTACTTGCTCATCATGAAAAAATACTTGCTTTGATAAAAGATGAAACAAATGAGCTTGCTGAAAAATATGGTGATGACCGTAGAACAGATATTGTTGCTGGAGAAATTGAAAATGTAAACATTGAGGACATGATAAAAGAAGAAGATGATGTAATTGTTATGTCTAAGATGGGATATATTAAACGTATGCCTGTAACAACTTATAGAGCACAGAGTCGTGGAGGAAAGGGAAAGTCTGGAACTAAACTGATTGATGAAGATTATGTAAATCAGTTATTTGTTGCTTCTACTCATGCTCATATTCTTTTTGTTACAAACTTCGGAAGAGCATATTGGATAAAAGTTCATGAAATTTCAGAAGTAAGCCGTAATAGTCGCGGTAGCCATATAAAGAGTTTCTTACAGCTTTCAGATGGGGAAGAAATATCTTCTGTAACTCCTTTTAAAGAATTTGATGATAGTCACTATCTCTTTATGATAACAGTAAATGGAGTTGTTAAGAGAATGTCATTGAATGAATTTAGGAATGCAAAATATCGTGGAGTCAATGCAATCGTATTTGACGAAGGTGATAAATTAGCATCTACAATCCTAACAGACGGTAGTAGTGATATTCTTGTTGTTACAAAGAATGGTCTTGCTCTTCGTTATAATGAAAGTGTTGTTCGTGTTATGGGTAGGGCTGCTCATGGTGTTAAGGGTATAAATCTTCGTGATGGTGACTCTGTTGCAGCTGCAATACGCCGTGAAGATAATTCAACAGGATTAGTTATTTCTGAAAAAGGTTACGGAAAGCGTATTAATTTTGAAGATTTTTCTATCCACGGAAGAACTTCTGGTGGTCAAAAGATTTTTGGCAATATAGAAGGTAAGGGTAGAATAGCAGGTGCTCTTTCTGTAAGTGATGAAGATACTATTTTGTGTGTAACAAATAAAGGTCAGATTATTAGAACTCCTGTTGCAGGAATTTCAAGTCAAAGTCGTACTGCTTCAGGCGTAACTATATTCAAATTTGATGACGATGATTTTGTTATCTCTTTGGATAGAGCAACTAATGAAGAAGCTGATGATTTAACTGAGTAAAAATTCTTTATTTCTTAGCTTAACAAGTTAATATGAAGCCATCTAATGAAAAATTAGGTGGCTTTTTTATTTATATTCAACTTTTAAACAGTAGAAAAGTTATGCACTTTAAATAGTTAAAAAGTGGTGTATAACTTTGGGATAAAAAGTGTGTAATAAATTTAGTGAATTTTATAATTTTACAATTCTATATAAGATAAGAAATTACTCTTGTGGATAAATTTGTAATTTTTCAAAGCTTTTGGGTATAAATAGTGGATAACTTTTTAATTCTGATGTTTAAATCTTTTTGAAATAAAAGTTATCCACCGTTTCTTTATAGTATTATGTTTTGTTGTCGTTTCACGTGAAACAGTTTTTTTCTTTATTTATTAAATTATTTTTTCACGTGGAACAATTTTTTTTATATTTTAAATTTTGCAAATCTTGTTTCACGTGAAACATTAAAATTCAATCCGTAAAACTTTTGAATTTCTTTTTGGTGTCCATATTTCTTTTCTTTTATCTGGCAATGTTGAAATGTCTGCATTTTTGAAGCCAAGCTTTTCAAACCAGTCTGATGTTTGTGTTGTAAGAACAAATACACTTTTTGCATTTCTAAATCTTGCTTGCTCTGTAAGGTAATTTATCATTTTAGGACCTATACCTATATGAGCACAAGATTCATCTACTGCAACAGCTGCAATTTCCATTTGATTATCTGAATAAGGAATTAAAGCTGCACATGCACATATAGCACCATCTAATTCATATACAATATAATTTTGATATTGCTCTTGTAAATTTTGCTCTGAGCGAGGAAGCAAAATACCTTTTTTTACGAAAGGTCGTATAAGATTTAGAAGAGCTGGAATATCTTCTCGCTTCATAGCTCTTATTCCACCATAATTTGATTTATAAATCATTGTGCCAGAACCTAGATTACTAAATATTTCACATGGTAAAGTACCGTCTATAGAACCATTCAAAATATGTACACGTGAAACACCTGTTAAGCAAGCTTGCTCTGAAAGTTTTAACAAAGATATTATGTTTTTATTTTTTTCTGTAATTTTGTTATTAGCTAAAAAAGAATGCAATTCTTCTAAATTCATAGCAGGAATGCAATGTTCTGTAGATAATCCTATTCCAGTAGGTATATTGAACTGTTGGTCGTTAATTTCTGCAGAAGGTATTAGGAAGAATAATTTATCTGCTTGCATATGACTTGCAACTTGCTCTGCTAAATGTAAAGATGAAATATTATAAGGTTTTCCTGTAAGGCTCCAGCCTATACAAGGGAAAATAGGTATAAAACCATTTGATAATACTGTTCGAATAGCTTCATCTTGAAGCTTGTCTATTTCTCCTGAAGTACTATAATCGATTCCGTTTATAACGCCCTTAGCTCTTGCTCGAACCCAGTTTCCAATAACTGCCGTTAGTTTTTCTCCTGCTAAGGCGGTCATAATTCTGTTTGAAACATCAAAAGCTGCCATTTTTATTAAATCCATAGCACTTTTATCTGTAATTCTGCAGTTGTTTACTGTTTTCCATGGAATGTTTGCATCTGTAAGAACCTGGTCAATTCTTTTTTTTGCACCTGGAACTATAAGAACTTGTAAACCTGCTTCATGTATAAGACAGATATCCCTTATATGGCTTGTAAAAAGGGGAGAATCTAATAATTCATCATCGATGTATATAACAACCGCTGCATTTTTGAAACGCCTGATATATCTGATTACATCTCGTATATGTTTTGCTTTTTCTGGTATTGTTGACAATTCACTCATGAATTGAAGTATA
>JAILNT010000182.1 GCA_024691265.1 Treponema sp.
TATATCTTCTATAGATGCTTTTTCATCTAATAAGGAAAGAATTCTTTTTCCGGCGGCAATTGTTTGGGATAGACCTGCCCCAAGATTTGCAAGAGCTATAAAAGGTCCAAATGAACTAAATATTGCTATTATGGCGGTTATAGCTGTTTGAAAAGTCACAATTTTGAACATATATAAATGTAATGCCATAGCCAGCATTGAAAGAGCAGCAAGTCCTACAAAAAGGGCAGTAAATGCCGTTGTAGAGCCGCTTGTTATACTCATTTCTTTTTGACTTTTTGAAAGCTCATCACTTTTTTCTTTTATTTCTTTTAGTTTTATCTGTCCTGTTGCATATGTAATACTTTGTTGTATTCCTCTAAGACAGTCTAATAAAAAGCTATTCATTTTTGCAAATTCATTTCTGTGCTTTTCTCCTGCAATTCTTGCTTTTTTTTGTACAAGAAGTGGAATAATAACTGCTACGGCGAGATAGTAGATAAAAGCTATTACTGCAAAAGACCAATGCAATTCTTTCAGAAAAAAAATCATGCCTAATCCAAATATAAAGGCAATACAAACAGGGGAAATGGTATGAGCATAGAATACTTCTAGTAATTCAATATCTGAAGTAATAAGAGAAATAAGATTTCCTTTTTCTCTTCCTTCAAGTTTAGAAGGTCCAAGAGAACGAAGTTTTGAAAATACAATATTTCTTATACGAGCAAGTAAGGTGAAAGCTATAAAATGATTACAATATTGTTCTGCATAGTGAAGTATACCTCGTAAGATTCCTATAAAAAATAAATATTTTACGGGAAATGTAGTAAAAAGTGCTATAGCTCCAAGAACTGGAATGGATATTGCACAAAAAAATCCTAATGTACCAAATAAAATTGCAAGAAGCATTATTGGAAATAAAGGGTATATAAGTTTTGAGAGTCTTAATAATGTTTTCATCTATAATATAATTCCTTTCTATAATTTTATTTACTTTAGTTCTTTTACTTTTCCATTTGAAAAAGTATAAATTTTGTCTGAGTCTAAACAATTTTCTATTCTATGAGTAATAAGAAGAATTGTTTTCTTCCCCTTTAAGGACTTTATGACTTGCATAATGGCTTCTTCACTTTCTATGTCTATATTGCTTGTTGCTTCATCGAATATATACATATCACTATCATGAATAAGAGCTCTTGCAATCGAAAGACGCTGTTTTTGACCACCAGAAAGATTAGATGCATTTTCTTTTATTTCTGTATCAAGTCCGTTTTTCTCTTTTAGAAAATCAGCAAGTTTAACACTTTTTAGCACATTCCACATTTCTTCTTCTGTGGCTTTGCTCTTACCTTCTAAAAGACAATCTTTTACAGTTCCCTTGAAAATCCAGTCTTTAAAACTAATATATGTACAATGCTTGAATATATTTTCAGGAGCAACTTTATTTAGCTCTACATTATTTATAAGTACAGAACCTGAATAATTTACATTTATACCAGCAAGAATCTTTGCTGCTGTAGATTTACCGCTTCCACTCTTACCGACAAAAGAAGTAAATGTTCCGGCTACTATTTCTATATTGCAGTTTTCAAGTACAGGTCTATCAAAATTATAGGAAAGATTTGTCATTTTGTAGCCCGTAAGTTCTCCATTTAGGATTTCAAGTTTTCCATATTTTCTTTCAGGAATATCGAGTAGTTCAAATATTGAAGAACTTGCTGACATTCCATTCATTGCAGTATGAAAAAAACTACCAAGACGTCTTAATGGAATAAAGAAATCGGCAGAAAGCAAAATACAAGCAAGACAAGATTCAATGCTGATAGAAGAAAGTTTATAAGCTGAAATTGCACATGCAATTCCTAATGCAGCACCACCATAAGCTATTATGTCCATGATTATGATAGAATTTAATTGCATTGATAAAACTTTCATTGTAACTTTTCTAAAATGTTCTGCTTCCAAAGCCATTTGTTTTTGCTTAAAGTCATCTGCTTTATAAATTTGAAGAGTTGTAAGCCCTTGTAGATTTTCAAGAAAATTATCTGCAAGATTTGCGTATTGACTCCAATATTTCCCTAATAGTTTTTTTGCTATATTCTGAACTACTATCATCGATAAAGGAATGAGTGGAACACATAGTAAAAGAACTAAAGCCATTTTTACATTTATAAAAGCTAATACTAAAAAAACTGTAATGGTTGCCAGCATACTGTAGTAAAACTGTGGAAGATATTGACCAAACCATACTTCTAGTTGTTCTACACCTTCTACTGCAAGCTGGATAATTTTTGCTGTGGAACCATTTTCCTGATAATCTGCACCTAGTCGTAAAAGTTTTTCATATATAAGTGTTCTAAGTGTTTTTTTTACATTGTTAGAAGCCTTAAAACTCGATAATGAAATTCCTTTGGAACAGAAAAATTGTATAATAAGAGAAATAACTATAATTATAGCTTGCGGAATAATAACAAGTCCTTTTTGCTTTATA
>JAILNT010000272.1 GCA_024691265.1 Treponema sp.
ACGATTTTTTATATATGAAACTTGTATCTTTTTGCCCTTTCAGACTAGAGCAAGCACAAAAAAGATATAATCTTTACATTATGTGGCAGCATCGAGATGGATACGAAGACACAATGATATGGCAGGACTTTGATAAAGCATCTGAACTCATAAAAACTACAGAAAAAATCCATAAAGCTATCAAAAAGCATCTAAATGCAGGATTAATAATTCCAAAAGAAAAAGTTCCTATATTTATAAAAAATGCTTATGAAGCATAAATTAAATTGCATACGATAATTCAATTCTTCAGATAAATTGACATCATCTATTAAATAGAGTACAATTTAATTAGGTGAATCGCATAATGAAAGAAGAAACTTACGACTGTCTTAAAATTTCTAATCAATTATGTTTCCCGCTGTATGCATGTTCTAAAGAGATAATAAAAAGATACAAACCTTATCTTGACAAATTAGATTTGACATACACCCAGTACATAACAATGATGGTACTTTGGGAAAATAAATCTATGAACGTAAAAGATTTGGGAAAGTACCTTTATCTTGATTCTGGTACTTTAACTCCAGTTTTGAAGAAACTTGAATCTAAGAATTATCTTACAAGAACAAGAAGCAAAGAAGACGAAAGAAACGTAATAATAAACATTACTGCTGAAGGCGAACAGCTAAAAGACGAAGCTGTAAACGTACCTCTTCAGATGTCGAAATGTGTAAATTTAGAGCGTGAAGATGCAAAGCTTCTTTACAATCTGCTCCACAAAATACTTGGAACATTTACAGATTTAGACGACAAACAGAAAGAAAAAGACAAATGAAAAAGAAGGCGTGTATATATGAAAATAATCCATATTACACGCCTTTTATAAAAAGATTACTTCTTTATTTTCCAACCTGTATATTTTTCAACTTCAAGTATTTTATTAGCATTCTCCACTCTATCAGCTTCTGGAGATTTTGTATCACGCAAAGAATATTTTATTCCCAAGCTATCATATTTAGGAATTGCAAAAGCATGATAAGGAAGCACTTCAACTCTTTGAACATTGTGCAAAGTGCGTATGAAATCTCTAGTTCTTGTAAGATATTCATCATTATCTGATATTCCAGGAACAAGAACGTGGCGTATCCAAATAGGCTTATTAATTTCATCAAGATAGTGGAACATATCTATAATGTTATCATTATTACGCCCGGTAAGCTTCTTGTGTTCATCATTATCAATGTGCTTAATATCTACAAGTAACAAATCTGTATACTGCATCAATTCCTTAAATTTAGAAAAGAAAGGTTCTTCTCTGGAAAAAGGAGCTCCAGAAGTATCAATACATGTGTTTACACCCTCTTTTTTTGCTTCCTTAAAAAGTTCAAGCACAAAATCTATTTGAGCTAAAGGCTCTCCTCCACTTACAGTAATACCACCACCACGAGCCCAATAAAGTTTATAACGAAGAGCTTTTTCAAGCATATCATGAGCAGATATAGCTTCTCCGCCTTCCATATTCCATGTTTCAGGATTGTGACAGAACTTACATCTTAAAGGACACCCCTGTAAAAAAATGACATAACGAATACCAGGACCATCAACAGAGCCGAAAGTTTCGAGCTTATTGTATCTACCAATGCAAGAACTCATAAAAAACCTCGTAGAATATAAATATAAATAAAAAAGAGTGTGTTTAAGGACGGTTATAATAACACAAAATACAAAACAAATACTAGAGTATTAATTTTTTTACATACTTTATTAAATTAAAAAATGCATAAAAAAGGGAGATGACAAAAAATCATCTCCCCTTTTTCTAATCTAGATTATAGATTAAAGTACACCGTGTGCATTACGAGCGATAACATCAAGCTGCTGTTCACGTGTCAACTTAATGAAGCGAACTGCATATCCTGAAACACGGATTGTAAAGTTCTGATATTCTTCTTTCTCAGGGTGCTCCATAGCATCCTTGAGCTTTTCAATACCAAATACGTTTACGTTCAAGTGGTGAGAACCCTGGCTGAAGTAAGCATCGAGAACTGTTACCAATTTATCAGTTCTTTCTTCATCATCATGTCCCAAAGCTGCTGGGTTGATTGTCTGAGTATTAGAAATACCGTCCAATGCATACTCATAAGGAAGCTTTGCAACAGAGTTCAAAGAAGCAAGCAAACCATTCTTCTCTGCACCATAAGCTGGGTTAGCTCCTGGTGAAAGTGGTTCTCCTGCCTTACGTCCATCAGGAAGAGCACCTGTAGCCTTACCATAAACAACGTTAGAAGTAATTGTAAGGATAGATGTTGTTGGTTCTGAATTGCGGTATGTTGGATAGTGCTTAATCTTGTTCATGAATGTCTTCAACAACCAGATAGCAATATCATCAGCACGGTCATCATCGTTACCATAGCGAGGGAAATCGCCTTCAATCTGGAAGTCTGTAGCCAATCCAGTTTCTGGGTCACGAACAACCTTTACCTTTGCATACTTAATAGCAGACAAAGAATCTACAACGTGTGAGAAGCCTGCAATACCAGTTGCGAATGTTCTCTTGATATTTGTATCTTCAAGAGCCAATTCTGCAGCTTCATAATAATACTTATCATGCATGTAGTGGATAAGGTTCAATACATTTACATACAAACCTGCAAGCCATTCCATGTAGAGGTCAAACTTGTGCATAACTTCATCATAATCAAGATAATCAGAAGTGATTGGAGGATATTCTGGTCCAATCTGAGTTCCCTTTACAAGACCTTCATCTTTACCACCGTTGATAGCGTAAAGCAATGTCTTAGCAAGGTTAGCACGAGCACCGAAGAACTGCATTTCTTTACCAGTCTGAGTTGCAGAAACACAACAACAGATTGAGTAATCATCGCCCCAAACAGGACGCATAACATCATCATTCTCGTACTGAATAGCACTTGTCTTTACAGAGATTCCTGCAGCGAACTTCTTGAAGTTCTCTGGAAGACGTGGTGAGTAAAGAACTGTAAGGTTAGGCTCTGGAGCTGGTCCCATGTTCTCAAGAGTATGGAGGAAGCGGTAGTCGTTCTTTGTTACCATAGAACGTCCATCCTGTCCCAAACCTGCAACTTCAAGAGTTGCCCATACAGGGTCACCAGAGAAAAGCTCGTTGTATGAAGTGATACGAGCAAACTTAACCATACGAAGCTTCATTACGAAGTGGTCAATAAGTTCCTGTGCTTCAGACTCTGTAATAGAACCTGCAGCGAGGTCACGATTGATGTAGATGTCGAGGAATGTTGAAACACGTCCTACAGACATAGCAGCACCATTCTGTGTCTTTATAGCAGCAAGATATCCGAAGTACAACCACTGTACTGCTTCACGTGCTGTCTTAGCTGGCTGAGAAATATCGAAACCGTAAATCTTAGCCATTGCCTTCATTCCTTCCAATGCCTTAATCTGATCCTGAAGTTCCTCACGAAGACGAACTACTTCTTCAGTCATCATTGCATTGTCGCTCTGAGCCTTGTCAGCCTTCTTCTGAGCGATAAGGAAATCAATACCGTACAATGCTACACGGCGATAATCTCCAACAATACGACCACGGCCGTATGTATCAGGAAGACCTGTAATGATGTGAGCCTTACGAGCAGCACGCATTGCTGGTGTGTAAGCATCAAATACACCCTGATTATGTGTTTTGTGATATTCTGTAAAAATCTTGTGGAGTTCTGGACTAGGAGTATATCCATAGTTCTGGCATGCCTCTTCTGCCATTTTGATTCCACCATAAGGCATAAAAGCTCTCTTCAAAGGCTTGTCTGTCTGGAGACCAACAACCTTTTCCAAGTCTTTTCCCTCTGGACAGATATAGCCAGCTGGATGAGATGTAAGACCAGTTACGACATCTGTATCCATGTCGAGAACACCGCCCTTCTTAATCTCTTCCTTCTGAAGCTTCTGGAGTTCTGCCCAAAGCTTGTTTGTAGCGTCAGTAGGACCTGCGAGGAACTTGTCATCGCCGTCATACGGAGTATAGTTGTTCTGAATAAAGTCGCGTACGTCTACTTCGTCGCGCCAAGCCTTACCTTTAAAACCGTTCCAAGCTTCATTGAGCATTATGGAAACCTCCCTGGGTACCGGTCGTACCGTAAGAAACGTGACTAGATGGCCTATGTCGATTAAGCAGAGCTAGTCATCGCAGTGATTATAATAATGCGTTATAACGATAAAGTCCAGTACAAAAGCGATATGTCGGAAAAATCATAATACAAAAAAAGATACGATAGACCATTAAGATGCAAAAAAATATCGAAAGTCAGAATATTAGGAAAAGACTAGAAATACATAGACTAATAATTTAAGGAAACTATAAAAAGCACAGAAATATAAAAATTATAACTTACCAATATTTTATAATAACCAAGCTTTGAAGGAGAGTGCATTTTAGCTTTCTCCCTACAAAGCCAGTATCATGCTTCAATGCATTTATGAACCCAACAAAGATTTTTCTTAGACTTCATCAATACAATTTATAAAAAAGCACCAAGTTAAAAACCTTGCTTATTCTAAAATGTATATTTTCTAAAAAAGAAAATCTATAGCAAAATCTGCCTTGCCAAATCTTTCTATAAGATTACTCTTTGTCTGCCAAAATGCTAATCGCATAATACATAACTGATTAAATATCCTAACACATAACTTTTAGATTTCAATTTTAAAATCAAAATTTTATCATTTTCTTTCACAAAATCCTTACTATC
>JAILNT010000351.1 GCA_024691265.1 Treponema sp.
TAACATATAATTATATTTTTTAACATATACTAACTTTATATTAAAATATTAAAGACAGGGATTTTTTCTCAACAAGGCTGATTTTTATAAATATTTTATTGACAAGTCTGCTTTTTTTTGATAACACTGTTATCTTTTATCTGAAAAGCAGACTTGTCAATAAAATATTTATAAAAATCAGCCTTGTTGAGAAAAAATCCCTGTCTTTAATATTTTAATATAAAGTTAGTATATGTTAAAAAATATAATTATATGTTAGAAAATGGTATACATTGCTAAATATAACAATAAATTAAAAAATATTTTGTTACTTTATGATATAGTAAGGCGTTTGATAAACAGAAATGAGCTTTTGAAATACATTTGCTCGTTTCTCCTCCTATTTTTTTTATGTTTTTTTTCAACCTCTGGAAAGTTTTTCTGGAGGTTGTTTTTTATTCTGCTAGTATCCAACTTTAATATCAACTCCCCTTAGAGGGTAATTGATATAGAAGATATATTTAATTTTGCATGTCTGTATAGCTTTTTTGCATAATAATGCAATTATCGATTAATTATTCTGTATTTTTATTAAATATTTTGAAGATGTTTTATAAAAATGATTGACAATAGAGATAAAATAATTTATATATAAAACATAGCTTATTACTAGGTTATTACATTATTCTAAAAGGTGGAAAATATGGCAAAGTTACATTTTGAAACATTACAGGTTCATGCAGGTCAGGAAAATCCTGATTCTGCAACAGGTGCTCGTGCGGTTCCTATTTATCAAACAAGTTCTTATGTATTTAAGGATAGTGAACAAGCTGCTGCTCGTTTTGGGCTTACTGATGCCGGCCAAATTTATTCCCGCCTTGGTAATCCTACGAATGATGTTTTCGAAGCTCGCGTAAATGCTCTCGAAGGTGGTGTTGGAGCTTTGGCAGTTGCCTCTGGTTCTTCTGCAATATATTATGCCGTTCGTAATGTTGTTACTGCAGGCGACCATATTGTAAGTGCATCTACTCTTTATGGTGGTACACTTGAGCTTTTCAGTAATACCTTAAAAGAAGAGGGGGTTGAAACAACTTATGTTAAAAGCCGTAACCCTGAAGATTTTGAAAAAGCGTTCAAACCAAATACAAAAGTTCTTTATTTTGAAACATTAGGAAATCCAGATAGTTCTATACTTGATGTAGATGCACTTGTAGCCGTTGCTCATAAGCATGGAATTGTCGTTATTGTTGATAATACATTTGCAACTCCTTATGTATTCCGTCCAATAGAACATGGTGTTGATGTAGTTGTTCATAGTGCAACAAAATTTATTGGAGGTCATGGAACAAGTATTGGAGGCATAATAGTTGATGCTGGTCTTTTTGATTGGGATAAATATGCAGATAAATATCCAGGACTTGCAAAACCAAATCCTGCTTATCATGGTCTTGTATTTACACAGGCTGCAGGAAAAGCTGCTTATATAACAAAAATCCGTACAACATTGCTTCGTGATACAGGTGCAATTCTTGCTCCTTTGAATAGTTTCTTATTCTTGCAGGGTCTTGAAACTTTAAGCTTGCGTGTTGAACGTCATATTTCTAATGCATTGAAAGTTGTAGAATATCTTTCTAAAAATCCAAAGATTGAACATGTTGACCATCCTTCACTTCCTGATAGTCCAAGTCATGAATTATATAAGAAGTATTTCCCTAATGGTGCAGGTTCAATATTTACCATTGAGGTAAAAGGTGGTGCTAAGGAAGCTAGAGCTTTTATTGATAAGCTTAAACTTTTTAGTCAGCTTGCAAATGTTGCAGATGCTAAGTCTTTGGCTATTCATCCGGCAACAACAACACATTCTCAACTTACAGAACAAGAACTTCTTGATGCAGGTATAAAACCAAATACCGTTCGTCTTTCAATTGGTATTGAGCATATTGACGATATTATTGCAGACCTTGAACAGGCTTTAGCATAGTTTATTCTTTGATAAGTATCTTCTAGTGTTAGGACTAATTCTTTGAATGCTATTCCCTTTCATTGAATTAGTCCTTTTTTATTTAAGAGATGATAAGTTTTATTTTTTGCATGAAGCCGAATCTGTTTTTGTAAATTTTATTAGTCCATGCTTTTTTTAATCTTTCATCTGTTATTGAAACTTCATATACAGGAAGCATAGAAACATCTTCTTCTGTTTCACATTTTATCTTTCCTATATCTTTTACGATAATAGTTTTATTTTCTCTGTCCTGCTCACAATCTGCTTCTGTTAATAAGGATAATTCTATTTTTCCTTCGCCTTCATATAAGTCTTCAAGAATTACACCGTTTTTTGTTAAACTAACGGAACGTTTATAAGATTTGCAGCCAGCTTCTTCAGGATAAGCTTTTGCAATATCAAATGAGATACCACAGTTATCTTCGTTTTGCCAAAGCTTTATAGCTGTTGCATGATATTCTGCTCCGTCTTTTTGCATAAAGCCATTTATTTCAGGTAAATTATGCCAAGATGATTGCATTGTCCATATTTCATAGCGATGAGAAGAAAAAGTTTTTGCACTGTAGGTTTCGACTCCCAGGTCTATTAAATAAGGCTTTCCGTCTTTATATAAAGTTATGCTTCCTGTATCATTATGATTATGACTGTCTCCGTTTCCTCCGCATTTTACCGCTAGAGTGTAATGTTCATTTTTTGCAATATAAACACCAACACTTTCATAATAAATAATGTTTTCAGATTCATTAGAATTTTCTTTTTGTTCATAAGAGGCAACTTCATTTGAATAAAGTATAGAAAGATAGCGATAATACAAATTTATACCTTCTGTTGAACATCTATCTGCTTCTTTTAGTTTTTCTTCAATAGAAGATTCATTCCATTCTTTACTTGCAAAAGCCATAAGCTTTTCATCTTTTATAGCTTTACCAAATAAATATTCCCTTACACCGCTTCTACCGGCTACGGGAGAACAGTCTCCAAAATTTATGTAGTATTTTCCGTCTACATGCATGTTTCTTACATAATTTGCAATATTTTTAATTTTTTGATTGTCAAAAACTTCTATAAATGCATTTTTTGTTATTTTATTCAGAATATCGATTGCATTAAAAAGACATAAGCCGGCAGCTCTATAATATTGAACACCTTCGTTGCAGCAGCCGTCATCACCATAATCTTTTAAAAAGCAGTCCAGGCTATAAGCTGATTTTTCTATGATTTTTCGTAAATCGATTGATTTGTCATCTTGATAAATTAAAGAGGCTGTAAGTAAAATATTCATTGTACACCAGGGTGTCCAGTTACAAAGCACTTCATCACCGTTTCCCATCCACCAAAAGTGCTCTTTAAGATAAGGAGTTATGATACGTTGTTTTAGAACTTCTAATATATGACTTCTTATAAATGGAGAAATGTTATCTAATTCAGCTTTTAATAAATAGCTTGCAAGTGCTAATTGAGAGCCTGTTTCACAGGCAAATAAATCAAGCACAGGACGCTCTGAATCAGGCATGGGAAATTGTTTTTTATTTCTTATATAGCTATTATGTGCTGGAAGCCACCATGCAGTTTCTTCCATTATTGAATAAATAGAATTGATTATGTTATCTATAAATTCTCCGCTTTGTCCTAATACTTTATTGTTTATACATTCTGCTATTACTAAAGTATTAAGCATATTGCGTCTTGTAAAATATTTATTTTCAAAATATATTCTGTTTCCGTTTTTTGAAAATTCAAGGTAATCTGTTGCCCGTAAAATAGGCCAGTCATAGCATTTTCCCATATCTCTGGCATATTTTAATATTGGAGCAATTAAATCCATTGATATGTTTTGCCATATTTCTGCATTATCTGCTACAGGGCAAAAATCTTTTATTTCTTCTGTTATATTTTTAAGACATTCTTGAACTATATTATTTGTCATTTTATTAAAACCTCGTTTATCTTTTAGATTTTAGTGCTATAAGTTATCTACGTCAAAGTATTTATAGAAATGCATTGTAATTTATGATATAGTAGCCGCATGCCGTATAGTCTTAGGGTAAAGCTTAATAATGTTTCTTTAAGGGCTTTTTTATATTTATTGAACCAAAAAAACTTGAAAAAAGAACTTAGCAATACTACTGTTTGTGATTATATTCTAAATACTTTTGGTGATAGATTTTTGAGAGGCTATAAGGATACGGCATCTTTTCGTTCAGGTTATGCTGGGAATTTTTCTCTACTTTTTGATGCAGATGATGCCCAAGATGGCAAGATGAATAAATCTACTAAAATTTTAGAACCTATTCTTGCTTCTGCAATGAAAAAGCTTTCAAATTCCAGAATATCTTTCATTGATGGAAAAACTCAGGGAACATCTTATTGTCTTATTGAAGATATTCCAGATGAACAAACAATGCAGTTACTTTCTGTATTTTTTGTTTTAAAACCTATTAATTATTTTATCCGCTGTATGGTTGCCGATTCAAAAGCAGGCTGGTTGTCTCTTTTAAAAGAAAAATTACATTTGAATGATTCTGATTTACTTCCTAATAGAGCTGTATCTAGTGGGCGGGGAAATATTGGTACAACTTCTA
>JAILNT010000389.1 GCA_024691265.1 Treponema sp.
AATGGATTTTCAAGATACTATATTTTATCTTAAAAATCCATTATTTTAATTAAAAAAAATAGCTATTTTAAATATATGGTGAAATAATAAAAATAACCAGTTTTTCATTATTATTTTTCACAATGAATCCATGTAAGTTCATGTTTATTATAATTTAAATGAACAACTATGCTATTTGGAATATCAGCAAATTCTTTTACAGTCTCCCAATTGATTTCACCCTGCATTTTTATAGTACAAATCATATTTTTAACAAGACCACTGGAAAGCCACATTTTAACCCAATCCAGCAATCTTTCAGGATAACAGATAACATCACTGAAAATCCAATCAAATGCACCCAATTCTTCGCATTTAAATGTAAAAGCATCATGAGCTTTAAAAGTTACTAATGGATTTTTCATTAAAGATGGAACAAGTTCACTTCTATCAACAGCAAGAACATTAGCTCCAAGTCCAACTAAAACCCAAGTCCAACCTCCAGGACAAGCTCCGGCTTCAAAACATCTTTGACCTTCCTTTGGTAAATCCACTCCGAAATAATAATGAGCAAGAGTCAAACTTTCCTGAATTTTCAAATATGCACGACTAGGTGGATTTTCATGGTCTTCTATCCATTGTAAACGGCCAGCAGGCAAAGGACTTGATGTTTTTGCAGAGGCAATAATAGTATGGTCGTCTATTAAAGTATAGACACCCATTGGACTATGTGGTATTTCAAAAGGAAATTTCTTTTCCTTCAAATTTATATAAGGGAGTTTATCCTGTACTAAAGCTGCTCGCCTAAACAATTGATATTGATAAGGAGCCCAGTTTCTTTGTATGGATTTCAGGATTCTTGCAGCCTCCCCTATAGAATCAAATTTCAACAAAAAAGGTTCTTCTAAAACAGTTGAAGCCCAATAAGGAGTAACACCTTCATAATCAGGACAATAATATAAATCTCCATAAGTCTTACAATCACTGTTTAATTCATTTGCTTTCACATAGCCACATCTTGAAGTCAATTCAGACTTCAATAAGCCCATCATTTCAGGAAAAGCTATGAAAGCTTTACCTGAAAGTTTCGTAATATTTGGGTTAGTAATATTTGTTGTATCGCTCAATTCTTTCTTCCAATCGAACTAAAATATAAAAATATTAGTTCATTTTATAAGTGTATATTTCTTTGGTTCAATTTCTTTCATTATGTCCGCAACATCTGGGTCATAATCAATCTTAGTATTATTCTCTTTTGTATTTTCTGAATTTTCTGTAGCATTAAGATATTCAATATAAGATTTCAACTGCTGTGTTCCTGGAGAATGAAGAATACTAAAACCTATACTAGAATCCTCTCCCTCTCCATTTATCCATCTTGGTTGACAAATAAGTACAAAATCATGACCGCTTGCACATTTTCTTGAAGGATATATTTTAAGCTCATATTCTAAATCCATATCAACCTTAACGGGTATAGGAAAATGAACTTTACAGCCTGTAAGGCTTATATCTTCCAAAATGCCAGGTAATTCACAAATACCAAAAGCTTCAACTCGGCCTATATCAGAGAATCTAACATTTTTTCTAGTTTCAGCCATATACTTTACAATATGACGGCTTTTAATAATTGCGTCAAGATTACATTATTTCAATCTTTAACAACAAGTATTTTTCTTGTCTCATCTATATCAGGACCTAAAACTCTAACAAAATACATACCCCTGGCAACTGCATTTCCAGCTTTATTTTTTCCATTCCAGATATATCTATGAGTTCCGGCAGAAGTTCTTCCTTTTTGTAAAGTTTGAATTATATTGCCATCAAGAGTCATAACATACACGCTTAAAGAACTTTCTGAAGGCATATCTATTTCTATTGTTGAATATTCGCCATTTGTAGCATTTATAACATTATTCAAAATAGAAACACCTCCACGCTGTTTTGTTATACCTGTTAATCTAAAACTCCATAAATCAAGACTAGATAAATCTGATGAATCAGATAATCTTAACGCATAAAGTGGTGTTTCTGCATTTCCATCAAAATCACAGTCTATATAAATAGCATCTCCTGAAGAATCAAGCAGCTGAAATAAAAACTGTATTTCACTTCCCTCCCCCCAAGATGAAAACGTTGTGTCATCTCCTTCAAACGGCAAAGAAAAATTCCTTAAATATGATGCGGAGCCTTCTGTTTCTTCTACATAAGAAGCAGAATGGGAAGAACTTGAAAAAGCCGAATGAGAGACAGGAAGCCATGCTCTTGTAGTGTTTCCCGTATACAAAGTGTAATAATCAGCATCGAATGAAATATTTGACTTTACGTCAACATACATTCGTAACTTGTAATCAAAAGAATCTGAAGAAGAGCCATCATCTACATGAGTATAAACTGTAACTGTATAATCGTCATCTGTAGAAAGGTCATATAAAACATTTCCTGAATTTCCACTATTAGAGCTAAAATCTCTTGCTATATAATTCGAGCCTACAGGATCACCACTAGTCAAAGTAAGATTAGAAGCTGCATACAAAGTTTCTACAGCATTAACGGCAAAATCACTGAGAACATGCTTTTTTTCAATATCAAGAACCTTTTTATTTGTACCCCAAACGATATACGCACCTGATTTTAATCCTATATAAGAATCTAACAAATCTTCTACAGTAACATTTTTTGTAAGCGACAAAACAATTCCCATGCATTCATCGCCTTGTGTTAAAATTTTTGCAGGAACAGTTTCATCTATAGAAACATCTGCATCTTCTCCAGAATAGGTCACTATAGTAAATTTTTGAACTAAATCTAAAAGTTCATCAGACATAGACGATGTTAAAACATTATCATCAGAATCTCTTAGAAGAGTATCAAAAGCCAGGTAAAGTTCATTATCACCTATTGGAGCTACAGAAAGTCCTAAATAAAAAGGATTTGCCAAAACCCAGCCATTTAATTCACCACAAGACCAATCACTAAAATTAGATTTTGCACCAACAAATATAGGAGAAACTACAGGTCCTGAAACATCAACTAAAAGATAAGAACCTTCATTTTGTTCTCCATTTATAGTTATTGTCCCAGTTCCGTTTATTATTAACCTTTCATCATAAGAATAGCCACTAAGTATTATTTTACCACTTACAGAAATATCTCCATTCACGGTTAATGTAATACTAGAATCAATTTCATCACATCTAAAATAAGCAAAGTCTGTTGTGCCAGAAATTACAGAAGAGGCAATTACAGACACATAAGCATCAGTTCCGCTTTGTTCTACTGCACCCCCGTTTCCAATCCAATTTCCTATAAGGTACAACTTAGAAGTTAATGATAAGATTCCATCTTCCTCAAGAGTTATAGAAGAGACTGTTTCTTCACCTGAAAAATTTAGTGTTCCAGAAGTGACAACGAAATTACCAGTAGAATCACTAGATGAATTCGGAGGAAGAATAACAGTTCCAGAACCTAATATTTCTATAGAATAACCTCCATAAGAAACAGAATCAGAGGCAACTGTAATATTTGAAGCTGTACTATCAGCTTTTAACTGGAATGACGATGAAATATTTATAGCAGATATTGTTAAAGTATAATCGCCTGTCTGCTCAATTAGTCCACCTCCTGTTCCTATAGACAATAAAGGAATTGTAATGGCTGTTGAACTTGCAAAGCTACCTCCAGAAACTGAAGTTGTTGTATTTGAAAAAGTAGAATTTACTAAAAAATTGCCTGTTGCTATTGAAAGAGAGGGGACGGTTATTGATGCATTCGCTGTAAATGTACCAGCAGAAATAGTTATAGAATCTGCTGTAAATGCAGCATTTGTAGTTATAACACCAGATTCTTCTAACACAGTTGGAATAGAAACCTCAGAATTAGAAATAAAAGTCCCACCTGATACAGTTAAACAATTCGTTATAGCTACATTATCAGATAACGTAAATGTAGAACCAGAAGCTAATTGCACATCATAAAAAGTTGAAGATACAGAAGAGGCAGTCCAAGCATCAGTGGCTGAAAAAATTACTGTTCCAGCAGAGCCAGAAAAATACCCTGTATCAGAACATGTAATACTTTCAACCGTAAAAGAAGAGGCAGACATTGAAACATTAGAGTCAGCATTTATCGTAAGAGATTTCATAGAAAAATCTTCAGATATTACAGGAAAATTAGTAATCGTATATGAGTACGATACATCTACTGCATCTTCAGTCAGGTTTGTCGTAACAGAAAAAGTTATTTCCTTTGGAGTTTCAATTACAATATCGTAATTTTCTAATTCACTTACAGAAGAAATTCCTATCCAGTTTTCCACGTCAGAAGCATCTGTACTTTTATATCCTGTCCAAATTACATCTTCACTTGCACCCGATATATCCATAGTAACAGTAAGTGTCGCAACTTTTATTTCCGTATCATCAGAATCATCTATAACACAATAAATATCAAGCTCAAAACTATCATCAACGGAAAGCTCTAGCAAATCTTCACAAGTTAAATCAAAATTTGTACCAGCTAAATAATTTGAAGCAGTTCCATCAGAAAATGAAAAATATTCAGAAGAGTCATTAACTATCTTAAAATCTGCAGAACTAGATATTTCTGTCTTAAACAAACATTTCGATATATCATCAGCAACAGAATCATCTAATTCAATTGAAATAGAATCTACAGGAAAGCCATTATCTGTAAAAGTTAACCAATCTGTAAGAGTCCAGCCATTAGATTCACCTGTTGTTCCATCGCTAAAAATAGATTTTTCAGCGGTAAAAGAAGAAATTGTAACACTATCTTTATCTACGATAAGATATGAACCATCTTCACCTGTAGCAGTTACACTTCCACTTCCATTTATAGAAAGCATTTTTGCATAAGAATAGCCCGATAAATTAAAGCTACTGGTAACAGCGATATCGCCATTTATAGTTAATGTTGCTGCAACAGAAGTTTCCTTACATCTTAGATATTGAAAACTTGTATTGCCAGTTATTACAGAAACTGCATCTTCTGATTCATGAATAAATGAAACATACGAAGAACTATTTTGTGTTAAAACTCCTGAAGAATTATCAGTCCAATTACCAGATAAAATAAGCTCAGCTTCAAGAGTTAAACTTGCATCAGAAGCTATAGAAATATTACAAAAACTCGAATTTGAAGGATATTTCGCATCCCATGAAGCTGTTCCTGAAAACTCAACTGTTCCTCCTGCACTACCATCAAAATAGCCTGTCCCAGAACAAGATAGAGTTTCTACAGATAAAGTTCCAGATGTCATAGTTACATGTGCTGCTGAACTTATAGAAAGTGATGATATATTTACATCAGAAGAAATAACAGGATAATTTTCTACACCAGAATTTATAGATATATCAGCTCCATCAAGCTCATCTATATCATCTATTCCAGTCCAGTTTCCTAGGGTGCTCCAATCAGAACTTGTAGCTCCAGTCCAAACAGGATTACCTTTATAATAAGAAACTTCTCCAATTATTAAACCACTTCCGTCAGGAGCATAAATTATAATAGTTATGCCATCAGCAGCATTAAGGCTATCTGCATCACTGCAAGATAGTGTAAAATCTTTACTTGCAATACCTGATTCCAATGCAAAGATATTAGACGAGTCATTGGTATAACCATCAGATAAATCTGTACCTGCCAGAGAAAATACAGCAGAAGAAGTATTTGTAATGGAAACTTCAAATGGATAGGAAACAGTAGCCGAAGATGTAGCAGATTGTCTTGTTAAATTAATGGTAACATCAGAAGATGGAAAATCATCCATACCAGTCACAGAAAGCCTATATATTGCAGCAGCTGTAGAAACATACGGTAGAGGAGTTAAATTATAAGTAATTACAGATTCACCCCAATCCACAATAGCACCTGACTGAGGTATATACAAAGTTCCACTTCCAGAAAATATCAAGTTTCCATTTCCAGAACTATCAGCATATAAAGTAGTTGTTATAACAAAAGTAGTACCACTAGCAATAGAAACTTCATAACTGTGAGAATATTCAGGAAAATCAAAAGTATCACAAGTTAAAGTATAATTTCCTGATAAGGTTAGTGTAAAATCTGCATCAACTGTAATATTAACAGTTGCAACAGTTATATCTTCCGTAAGCGTAATTGTTGCAGACTGATTAAACTCTGCTGTATCACCAGAAGAAGGGTACTCAGAAGCACTATCTGATTCCCAATTAGCAGAATTACTCCACTCATTCGAAGCTGCTCCAGTCCATGTATAGCTTGCAGCAGAAATGTGGAGTAATGGAAAAATGAGAAATAAAAAAACTATTACAAGAAATTGTAGTCTAATTCTTATTTGCACCTAAAATAACCGGATTAAGCTCAATAGTGCTCGATTTCCCAGGTTCATCATTTGCAAATTCTGACTTTCGTATTTTTAGTAAAGCCTTTCTATTAAGATAATGTAACATGATAAACAATCCAACAACAATGAGCCATGTTGCACATATTATCATACTAGCAATTACATGAGGATACAAGACTGTTAAACAAACAATGGTACAAAGTAAAATTTGAACAGATAACAACAGACAAAGTATCTGTACACCATTCAAACCTATATTCATAAGTTTATGATGCAAATGTGCCCTGTCAGGAGAAAAGAAAGAGCGATGCTGCATTTTTCTTCTTATCATAGCTGTTGCAGTATCCAGAACAGGTATACAAGTAAGTAATACTATAGAAAATGCTTTATTGTATTCAAAGGATGATGTTGATTGATATAAAGGAATTACAGCAATCATAAAACCTAAAAACTGACTTCCACCATCACCCATAAAAATAGAAGCTTTAGGTTTATTATAAACAAGAAAGCCTATAACTGCCGCAGCAAGCAATACACATATTACAGCTGCTAACTGTGCTGTATGCATATAAATTATTGCAAAAGTTATCAAAATTAACGAGGAAAGACCTCCACACAAGCCATCAACCCCATCTATAAGATTAAAGGCGTTTATAACACCACAAATCCATAAAAATGAAAGAACATAAGCTAAAGGTGCTGGAAGTTGAAAAGCTCCGATATTCCTTATAACATTCCCATTTGCTAGCATAATCAAAGTTGCAATTATTTGAACTGCAAGCTTCATTTTAGCATTCAAATCAAAAAAATCATCAAGCACACCAAAGATGAATATTATTGCACCAGCAACTACCAAAGGAATAACATTATCAAGTTTTACTATATTGGAATTAAAATGACAGCATAACAATAAAGAAATTATGAAAGCTGAAACAAATCCAATACTTCCAAGACGAGGAATATTCCCCGTATGAACTTTGCGAGAATTTACTGAATCATACCAGTTATACTTTTTGCAGATAAATATAATAAAAGGAATTAACAGCACAGAAATTGAAAACGCTATGAGCGAATACTTTAATATCATTCTATACAAATTCACCTCTCCTCTCTATATGCAAGGACTATAACACTTATAACAAAAAAAATCCATACTTAAAGAAGAATTTAAGTTTTTATGAGTTAAGAAAAAAAGTTAAGG
>JAILNT010000402.1 GCA_024691265.1 Treponema sp.
GCGGATTGTGTACTTGAAACAGAAGATAAGGTATATATATTCGAGTTTAAGAGAGACGGCAGTATAGAAGAAGCTTTTAAGCAGATAGAAGAAAAGAATTATGCAGAGAAATATAAGGCAAGCGGAAAGAAAATAATAAAGATAGCAGTGAACTTTTCAAGCGAAAAGAGAAATATTGCTGAATGGAATTTTAGATAAAAAAAGATGAAGCTTATAGAAAAAACTAAAAACTTCATCTTTTTATGAAATAGTATTATTGCTTATTTTGTTTATTTTTTAATATATCCAGCATTTTCCTAAAGGCACTTTCGTCTTTTTTCAATTCTTTTGAACCTCTAGTTATTTTGCATAAAGACATTCCAAACATTTTTGCTATTTCACGTTGTGTAGTACCTTTGTCCATTTCTTTTACAAGAAGCCATCTGTTTGAAAAGTCGTGTCTTTCTGCTGGTGTAAAAAGACATACAAAAAAATCCCAAATAAGATTCGGGTCGTCTATATCTGCTAAAAGTTCTGCAATTTCTTTTAGACCTTTAACAGAATCTTCAATGTTGTTATCATCCATAGTTACAAATATACAATAGGATTTCTTAAAAGTCCATTGCATATTATTTTCTGTGAAAATGTTATCATGAATGCTGATAAAAAGTAGCTAAAATGTTGATTTTTTAATTTGATAGATGTATTATGAGGCAAGTCAAGGAGGACGAGTAATTGGGGGCTCTTCAATTTTTTTCGTCTTCCTTTTTTTTTGAAAAAAATCGTTTTTAAAACGGGGGAAAGTTATGAAAAAGCAAATGGTAGCTATTGCAGCTGCTGTGTTAACTACAGCCTTTATGTCGGGTTGTGGTGGTAAAAAAGAGGTGTCTGTTTCTACAGATAAAAAGTATACATACCATGCAGCAGTTCTTGCTCCAAATACATGGAATCCTACAGATTGGAAAAATCATGAAGAAGATGTTGTTCTTAAAAATGTTGTTGTTCCTCTTTATGATTTTATTCTTAATGAAACAAAAGATGGTTATGATATAATTCCAGAAATGGCAGCTGAAATGCCTATTGATGTAACTTCTGAATATGCTGGAAATGATATTTATGGAGTTCCCTCTGATGCTAAAGAAGGATATGCTTTTAAGATAAAGCTTAATCCATTGGCAACATGGCAAGATGGCACAAAAATTAATGCTGATACATATATTTATTCTATTAAACAGTTCCTCAATCCTGAAATGAAGAACTTTAGAGGTTCTAGTTTTTATTCAGAATCTCTTGTTATAGCTAATGCAAAGTCTTATTATGATGGCGGTATTGCCTATGATAATATAAAGACAGATTCTGGCTATGCAGATGTAAAAGATGATGACATGTGGTCAAGTCTTTCTCAGAAAGTTGTTTTCTTTGATGATGCTATTGATTCATATAATGGTATTGATAATCCTGATGAATGGAAGGCTGACGATGGAAGTGATTTATGGGCAAAGCTTAAGGAATTAGCTGGGGAAGGAACTTATTTCAAGGTTACTCCAGAAATAAAAGCTATATATAAGTCAGTTGCAAAGAAATTTGGAGACAGTAATCCAGAAGCTTACAAAGAATTTTGTTTTAGCAGGACAGAGCTTCCTCCTACTCCATGGGAAAATGTAGGTGTTGTAAAAAATGATGATTATACAATTACATTAATATTGGGAAAAGCTTATACACCATTTATGTTTGAGTATAATTCACTCTCTATTCGTCTTGTATATGAACCTTTGTATGAAGCTAATAAAAAGAAGGCTGGTGATATCATAAAGAGCTCTTATGGTACAAATGTAGATAATTTTGCTTCTTATGGTCCTTATAAAATTGTTGATTACCAGGCTGATAAATACATGAAGCTTGAACGTAATGAAAATTGGTACGGATATACTGATGGTAAGCATGATGGACAATTTCAAACAACAGGCTGGGATTTCCAGTATATAACAGACCAGCCAACAAGATTGAATTTGTTCTTACAGGGAAAATTGGATGCTGTAGAATTATCAGCTACTGATATGGATAAATATGGAAATAGTGAATATAGAATCGATACTCCAAAATCTTATACATGGAAATTTAGTTTCAATATTGATAGAAAGTCTTTGAAAAAAGAAAATACTGATGGTGTAAATCATACTTTGATTGCAAATAAAAACTTCCGCCATGGTGTTTCTCTTTCATTAGACCGTCAGAAGCTTACAGATACAATTGATATTGCAAAAACTCCTGCTTATGGTCTTATTAGTTATCTTTATGTTGCAGAGCCAGAAACAGGCTTGCTTTATCGTAATACTGAAATATCTTCAACAGAAGATGTTCCATAAAATCTCATCAATCCATTTTTAGCTATTTCAGTATTACGATAAAGCAAGCCTGTTTCTGGCTCTGCAACATAAAGATAACTAATAAGACCATAAGCAGGAGTTTTTGCAATATCAATTGTATCTGTAAGCTTCTGACGGTC
>JAILNT010000403.1 GCA_024691265.1 Treponema sp.
ATACACTTGCAAAAACAAAAGCTGATAAATTTGCAATTGTTATTACAGATATAAATATGCCAAATATGGACGGTATACAACTTACCAAAGAGCTTAGAAAAACAGATGGCTATAAGTTTACTGCAATAATCGCACTGACTACAGAAAGTCAGGAAGATAAAATGAAAGAAGGAAAAGAGGCAGGAGCTACAGGTTGGATAGTAAAGCCTTTTACTTCTGAAAAATTGCTTGCAGTTGTAAAAAAGATTATCGGTTAAGTATTTATGCTTAGCCAGACATAAGGAGTTAGTAATGAGGTCATTAAAATCAAAGCTTTTGCTTGCATTTTTACTTCTAGCAGTTGGAATGGGATCAATATTACTTGTTTTAGCAATGTTTATGTCTGAACATACAGTTACTCAAACCGTAGTTTCTGATTTCGGTTTAATAGTAAAAGCCGAAGCGGATTATGTGGATAGCTGTGTTGCTCAAGAGATAATTCGTCTAAGCGTTTTGTCTTATGATTCTAAAATTAGAAACCCTGACATTCCTTTGATAGAAAAGGCCAAATTTCTGAATCCTTATGTCGACAAGGCACAGGAACACAGATATTTTGTAATAGTTGATAGAACGGGTACAGGTTTTAATTCTGACGGGGTTGAGACAAATATTTCCGATAGAGAATATTTTAAGTTAGCATTGAGTGGTCAAAGTAATGTTAGTGACCCTGTTTATAGCAAAATACAAAATACTGTTGCTATGCTTTATGCTGTTCCAATTTATGCTGAAGATAATAATATCATTGGAGTATTGTGTCTTAATAAAGATATAAAGATACTTTCTAATATATGCAGAAATGTAAGTGCAGGAAATTCGGGAAAACCATTTATAGTTGCAAATAATTCAGGAAATGTAATTGGAGCTTCTGAATATGAAATGGTTGAAGCTAATACTAACTTTATAAAGATGGCGGAAAGCGATAAAGAGTATAAAGGAATTGCTGCCATAGTTGAAAAGATGATTGCAGGACAATCTGGTTCTGGTACTTATGAAATTAACGGTGTAAAGAAAATAATCTCTTATTCTCAGATTCCAAATACTAAATTTTCAATAGCAATGCAAGCTCCAATAAAAGACTTTTTTGGAGAACTTTATGACATGGGAATATTTATGACTATTGTTACTGTTTTATTACTTTTAGCAGCAATAGTATATAGTTTATTATTCTCTAATAATATTACTGGTGCTTTGAATGTTGTAAAACGTAGTCTTGAAAGCATTTCAGAAGGTGACCTGGTTCTTGACCATATTAGTAAAGAAGACAGACAGAAGGTTTTGAAACGTAAAGATGAAATTGGGGTAATGTCTAATGCCCTTCATGGCATGTTACTTTCTCTTACACATACTATTGTTACAGTGCGTGAAGCTGCTTTCCAGGTTCAATCTGGTAGTGAACAAATAAGCTCTTCAAGTCAGTCTGTATCAACAGGAGCTTCTGAACAGGCAGCTTCAACAGAAGAAATGTCTGCAACAATGGAAGAAATGGCTTCTAATATCAGACAAAATGCAACAAATGCAGTAAAGACTGGTAATATTGCAACAAAAACCGCTATGGATAGTCATGCTGGTGGTAAAGCTGTTGGAGAGTCACTTGAAGCAGTAAAAGAAATATCAAGTAAGATAGGCATAATAGAAGATATAGCAGGACAAACAAATCTTCTTGCCTTAAATGCTGCTATTGAAGCCGCTCGTGCAGGAGAAGCCGGAAAGGGCTTTGCTGTTGTTGCTAGTGAAATCAGAAAACTTGCAGAAAGAAGTGCTGTTGCTGCCGGTGAAATCAGTGAACTTTCAGAGCACACTCTAAAAACTGCTCTTAATGCAGGAGAACTAATAAACAATGTTATTCCTGGAATAGAAGAAACGACACAGCTAGTAGAAGAAATTGCTACAGCAAGCCGTGAACAAGATAAAGGAGCTGAACAAGTAAGTCAGGCTATAGTACAACTTGATTCTGTTGTACAACAGAATGCCTCAGCCGCAGAAGAAATGGCTGCTATGGCAGAAGAACTTAGTGCAAATTCTGAAAAGCTTGTAAATGTAATTAGTGTATTCCATATTGGAAATGAACAGAAGTATGAAAAGAATCGCTTGGCAAAAAACATTGAAAGCGAAAAAACAACTACAGTTGAAAAGCCTGTAGTAAAAGAGGAAGCAAAGTCTGTGAAGGCAAAAGAAGTCAAAACAGAAAAAAAGTTTTCTGCAACTTCTGTTTCAAATATGATAAATGATGCAAGCTTTAAGGCATCAGTTTCAGCAAGTGATTCTGATTTTGAAGAATTTTAGAGAGGTATGCGATGAGAAAAGGTCAGTATCTTACGTTTAACATTGCAAACACATGTTATGCAGTCAATGTTTTTCGTGTTCAGGAGGTTCTTCCCTATGAAAAACCTCAGGAGTTACCTTGTCCTGACCCTCTCATCGCAGGAATTATAAGATCCAGAAATACAAATATTTCTGTTATAAATATGAGGAAAAAATTTGGACTTGAAGTAAAAGAAGCAGACTTAGACACTCATATAATAGTATTTGAAGTACATGATGATGAAAATGGTTCTATGACTTTATTCGGAGGTATAGTTGATTCTGTAAAAGAAGTTATACCTCTTGATGAAACAGATAGTGAACCAGCTCCAGAACTTGGAGCAAGCATTGCAAGCCGTTTTATAAGTGGTGTTGGCGTAAAAGACGGGCAATTTATAATAATATTAAACCCAGATACCATATTTTCATTTGAAGAATTATCTAGTATCCAAAAACTTTCTAATAATGAAAAAGATTCTCAATCTGAAATATTTCGAAAAGAAGCTGTTATGCAGATGGAAAGAGCTGCAAGAGAAAACGAAGCTATGAAAAAAGAAATAATTTCAGAAAACGAAGAACTTTCTGATACTGACTGAATTTAGACTTTAGTGTATTAGAATTCTATTTGAAATATAGTAACGTTTTTAGGAGAAAGCTAATGGCACTTATAAAGAAGTTTGATGATATAAAAATTGGCTATAAACTTTATATATGTTTAGGTTTATTTGTTTTGGCAATACTTTTTGAAAGTGTCATCTTCATGGATTTCATAAACCTTGTTAGGCAACAGGGGCAAGTAATAGGAAACGAATCTGTTCAATATCTTTATCTTCCTTCCCAGCTTTCTTCTTTTAATAAAGAATTACATACGATAATTTATGATACTGCTGTAAAATATCCTAGAAATAAAGTTGATATTGAGCAAGTAAAAACTGATATGGCATTTTTACAGGGACTAGAAGATAAAGTTGCTTCTGAGCTTGATAAACTTGAATTCTCAGAATCTGCAAGACTAAGTCTTGAAAAAGTTGCTAATGATAGAATTAAATTAAGAGAAGAAAGAACTGCTTGGATTGAAAATATTAGTAAAAATGGAATTAGGAATAGTTCTTTAGAAAAATTAGACGAGTTAACCTTAATAGCACGTTCTTATGATGAAACTTTAACAAAATTAAGTGAAACAAGCATAAAAGCACATGGAGAAAAGAGTGCAGCTTTTGAAGTAGGTCTTAGTAAAAAACTTTTTAGCCTGATTATTTTATTTATTGGCATAGTCATTCTTATTTTAGTTATTTCTTCGTTTGTAATTGGCACTATAAGACGTCCTTTGAAAATTATAGCAAAAGCCTTACATGATTTAGGAGAAGGAGATTTTACAGTCCCTTCTCTTTCAGAAGAGGAATTAGCAATACTTAAAAATATGGACAGAAATGATGAAATTGGTGTTATGAATGCTTCTGCCGGAAAAATGATGCAGAATTTTACACAAACACTTCATGCAGTATCTAAAGCTGCTAGTCAATTAAAACAAGGTTGTGCCCAAATAAATGCTACAAGTCAGTCAGTTTCAAGTGGAGCTTCTGAACAGGCAGCTTCAACAGAAGAAATGTCTGCAACAATAGAAGAAATGGCTAGTAACATAAAACAGAATGCAGAAAATGCATCAAAAACAGGAACTATTGCAGAACAGACAGATGCAGAAACAAAACTTGGAGGAGAAGCTGTTTCAAAAGCAGTTGATGCTATAAAAGAAATTGCAGGAAAGATTTCTATAATTGGAGATATTGCGGAGCAAACAAACCTTCTTGCCTTAAATGCCGCTATTGAAGCCGCTCGTGCAGGAGAAGCCGGAAAGGGCTTTGCTGTTGTTGCAAGTGAAGTAAGAAAACTTGCAGAAAGAAGTTCTATCGCTGCAAGTGAAATTGAAAGTATTTCAAGCAATACAATAAAACTTGCAGAAAATGCTAATAGCTCAATAGCTAATGTACTTCCTAAAATAGATGAAACTGCAAGTCTTATCGGAGAAATCGTAATTGCGAATAATGAACAAAATAAAGGTGCTGAACAGGTAAGTCAGGCTATTATGCAGCTTGATAGTGTCGTTCAGCAAAATGCTTCTGCAGCAGAAGAAATGGCCGCTATGGCAGAAGAATTGAATTCAAATGCACAAGACCTTGTAACATCAATAAGCTTTTTCAAAATCGATGATAAAGTAAATGCTCCTGATGTAAATATTGAAAAAAAGATTGTAGAAAATAAAGTTTCAAAAAAAGAAACTAATAAAGAGAGTAAGGAAAAAGCTACTAAGATATCCCCTTTAGTAGTGTCTCAAAATATTCCTCCTAAGAAAACTGTAAGTCAGATGATAAATGATAGTGACTTTGAGGAATTTTAGAAAAAGGAGATGAATAGAAATGGCTAAACAATACCTAACATTTTCACTAGATAATAATTTATATGCAATAGAAGTTTCTCAGGTTCAGGAAGTTTTAGGCTATACTCAGCCTGCAAAATTACCTTGTACAGCTCCTTATATAGAAGGCTTGATAGATTCCAGAGACCAAGGAATAACTGTTATTAACTTGAGAAAAAAGTTCAATCTTGATGAAATAGCAGTAACAAAAACAACGCGTATAATTGTACTTGAATTAAAAGCTCCAACAGATGAGAATCCTGACCATGTCACGGTTTTTGGTGCTATTGCAGATGCAGTGAATGAAGTAATTGAGCTTGATGAAACAAAATTAGAACCACCACCAAAATTTGGAAATGCAATATCAACAGACTTTATTTCAGGAATGGGAAAAAAAGATGATAGATTTATTATTATTCTTGATGCCATTAAAATATTTGAAACAAAGGAAGTTAGCATTATTCCGTCAGACTCAGACTCAGAAAAAGAAGATAATCATTGAATTTTCAAGATAAACAATTTATATTTGATATATAACTAATATTTGCGGAGGAAACAAAATGTTCGACGAGAACAGCTTTAGCCTTAAGGGAAAAGTTGCATTGGTAACAGGTGCTTCTTATGGTATCGGTTTTGCTATTGCAACTGGATTTGCAAAATATGGTGCAAAAATTGTATTTAATGACATCAAACAGGAATTGGTAGACAAAGGTCTCGCTTCTTACAAAGAAAAGGGAATTGAAGCATACGGATACGTTTGTGATGTTACAAAGGAAGACCAGGTTCAGGATATGGTTGCTAAGATTGAAAAAGATGTTGGCACAATCGATATCCTTGTAAACAATGCTGGTATTATTAAGAGAATCCCAATGCTTGAAATGACAGCAGAACAGTTCCGCCAGGTTGTTGACGTTGACTTAAATGCTCCATTCATCGTTTCTAAGGCAGTAATACCTGGAATGATTAAGAAGGGACATGGAAAGATTATTAACATCTGTTCAATGATGTCTGAGCTTGGTCGTGAAACAGTATCTGCTTATGCAGCTGCAAAGGGTGGTTTGAAGATGCTTACTCGTAACATTTGTTCTGAGTATGGACATGCAAACATTCAGTGTAACGGTATTGGACCTGGATACATTGAAACACCACAGACAGCTCCTCTCCGCGAGAGACAGGCTGATGGTTCACGTCACCCATTCGATGCATTTATCGTTGCAAAGACACCTGCAGAACGCTGGGGAACAACAGAGGATCTTATGGGACCAGCTGTATTCTTGGCATCAGATGCATCTAACTTCGTAAACGGACATGTTCTTTACGTTGATGGTGGTATCTTGGCTTACATTGGTAAGCAGCCACAATAATTTTAGATAATCTAAAATAAATCAAATACTACAGTTAATTACTGGAGTAAATAGATAAAATGCCTTTGTTCTATTTTGAGCAAGGGCATTTTTTTTATTTTATGAATATTTAATTAAGCTTTGAATTCTTTTTTCTATATGTGCTTGCTGAAACTTTTTCGTGTTGTCTAAAACATACACAAAAAGCATTTACATCGTTAAAACCAGTTTGGAAACTAATTTCCTTTATTGAAAAATGTGTGGTCGAAAGTAGAAACTTTGCAGCAGCAAGTCGAATTGCAATTAAATATTGATGAGGACTCATACCAATTTCTTTTGTAAACTTTCTTGTAAAATGATAAAGACTCATATCAGCAATTTTTGCAAGAGAAGATAATTGTAATGCTTCAGAATAGTGTTCGCTTATATGATTTGCAGCCCTTTGAATTCCCCCAGGAGAAAACATGTCAGTTACACAGTCAATCATAACAGCACCTTCTTTTTCCTCTTGTGTATAAGCTACAGTAGAAACAAGTTTAGTAAGTAAGGTGTTAATCTTAATATTAAGACAGGCTTCGCTTAGATATTGTTTATTTTTTAAACCGTTATAAATAAATTCTAATTCCTTTAAAATCATATTTCTTTGCTTTTCTTTTAAATTAAATACAAAGCCATATTTTTCATTCAAAACAGAAAAAAAATCTTCCGCAAGCTTTCCTGCAAAATGGAGCCATAAAGAAGAAAAACCTTTATCATCATAACTTTCATAGCCATGATTTAAGCGGCAATCAACCAGAATAAAATTACCGGCTTTTGCAATAAAAGTTTTGTCTTCTATGATAATCTTACAGAAACCCTTTTCAATGTATAGTAATTGATAGTTGTCAAGATTACTTCTGTGCATGCTATAGCCTGCTTTATAAGTATAATGCCCTGTGACAACAGGATATAGAAAAAGTTTTTTACCTAATGTGCTTGGCATGTAAAAATAATAATCCGAATCTGCTGTTACCTTGCTTTCAATTACATTCATAAAGAATTCCTTAATGCGAGTTTAAGATATACGAGCAAGTTTTTCAAATTCAAGGGCAAGTTTTTTAATTGCGTTCAGCAGTAAATGACCTAAAATTATAACATCAAATATTTTGAGGAGAATTATGAAAGTAAAAGGAATTTGTTGTATATTTGCATTGATGCTTGTTTTTTTAGCTTGTTCAACAGTAACAGAAAGTGATGATGACGAAGATACAGCTTCAGAGGATTTAAACATAAGTCAAAATGCAGATGGTTCAACAACAGCAACAGCTTCTGATGGAACTGCCGTACAGAACATTACAAATAGTGACGGTACCATTAAAACGATTATAACCAATACAAAAGGAGCTCGCTATGAACTAATACGTAATGAGAAGCCTAGTATTAACACAGAAACATGGGCAAGCGGATTTGATGCTTCATCAGTTAATCCCTTAGAAGTTCGTAAGGATAGTGACGGCACAGAAAAGCCATTTTTTAAAATCCTTGCTGATAATGGTGTAAATACAGTCCGCCTTCGTGTATGGGTTGAACCATATAAAGAAAATCTAGAAGTAAACAGTGACCTTGCTTGGAGCAGTGGCAGTGATACAGCAATCGTTATTGCACAGGCTGTTGCAGCTCAGAATGCAGGATTAAAAGTAATGATTGATTTCCATTATAGCGATTGTTGGGCAGACCCTGGAAAGCAAGTCATTCCTGCAAGTTGGCAAAAAGATTGTAATAACTCAGACCAATTAGCTTCAAAGGTAAGTTCTTATACAACAGAAGTTCTTGCATTGCTTTCACAGGCAGGAGTTACTCCTTCTTATGTACAGGTTGGAAATGAAATTAACCATGGTATGCTGGCTCATCAAAACTTAGTTAAAGGTAAAGGTGTAAATGCGTCCGATGCCATTTCCGGAAGCCGTCAGAATCAGGACTATGCAATAATGGCAAAATATGTAAAAGCCGGTTGTAATGCTGTACGTAGCTTTAATCCAAATATAAAAATCGTAATACATGTTGCTCGTTCAAGTTATAATAATGCTACTATTGATGCATTAATGAAAAAAGGTGTAACTAATTTTGATATCATTGGATATTCATGGTATCCGGGATACGGACATGGTACACTTAAAGCTCTTGCTGATGATATAAAAAGTTATGTTGCTAAAGGAAAAGATGTTATGGTTGTAGAAACTTCTGTACCTATTAGTAAAGGTGATATGAGCATGGAAAGAGCTTTTAATAATTATAAAGAAAATCCTACTGGTGCTATGTATTCAGACCTTACTGTAAATGGCTCTTCATTAGCTTATAGTGTTGAAAATCAGAAAAATGCTTTACTACACACAATGGAAGAAGTTCACAAGGCAGGCGGCTTAGGTGTCTTTACCTGGGGTGGCGAAATGGGTATGGGAAACTGGTCAATGTTCCAGAACGGCAAAGCTCTTGCAAGTATGGAAGCATTTAATTACCGCCCATAATCTAAATAAATTACAGATAAATGAAACCGGAAAACAACTTTTTGTCTTCCGGTTTTTTTGTTTTTACTCAATAAAACTTTTTAAGAAACTCTTGTGAAATTAATTTCACTTTTGAAAACTATTAAAAAATTTCACTTAAAAGTTTCCAGCTGTCACTTCTAACATCATCACTGTATTCTTCAGTGCAAATCAAAAGTTCCATACTGGCTTTATCTTGTCGGACAAAACCTCCGTGAAGATTGTGTTTTTTCAAATATTGCTTGAGAATTTCATGTTTTTTTGGTGAGAAAATATCTATATCTTCGCTTGTACCAGTTTTATCGAAGCCTCCTTTAGTTTCGCAAATCCAAATTTCACCGCTAACGCTTAAAATGTAGTCCGGATAAAAAAGCTTTTGCCGCTTGGAATTATCCATATAAACAATTGAAAAGTATTCATCTCCTTTATCGCCGTTTTTGTACCACCAATCAACAGAAGGACAATTTTCACAGAATCGTTCAAAAAGTTTTTCTGGACTAGAACGAACTTCTGCAGAACTTAAATATCCCTGGTAAACATTTTTCTTGTATTCAGATTGCACTTTGCTTGCAGAATCAAAAGTAAACAAAGTGGACTGAGGAATAAAGAAAGGCTTTTCGCTTACAGTTTCAAGTTCAAGAGTGTTTCCTTGTTGTGCCGACATTGCAAAGCGGAAAGCATGACGGAGTTCATCAAAATTATTAATAACAAAGGCATACCATTCTTTAATTGAAAGAGTCAAAAGCTTCTGCTTATACAAAAACTTACCCTCATTTGCAAAAAGTTTTCCAAGAATGGTAACGGTACTTGCATATTCAAGACCTATTTCAAGTCCAATTCTACCGACCCTGTTGTGAAATTCTCGTCCATGTGTGTGAGTGTTCATCTTTTCGCGAAAACGTACTTGATTGAGTTTTTCAGGACTTATATCAGAAATAAGAGTCGCTTTACCAGAATAACTAAGCCTTTCAATTTTGTCATTAAAAACGAAAGCCGATGTTTCAAGCCGGATTTTATTTTGAGCAGAATCCTTATCAAGATTGTATTTTGATTTAAAATACTCGGTGATGGACTTTAGAGCCTGTGCATCGTCTTGAGTGTCTAGAACCTGAGTTCTCTGTTCTTTAATAAGAGAAAACTTTTTATACTCGTTTTTTAAGAAAAGCGTTTTTGCCTGTAATGCATTTTTACCAAGAGCTGCTTTTGCACCCTGTGTAAATTTGCTATCAAAAGTGTAAAGGTAGCAGCTATCCAGTAAATCATTTCCATAGTGGTGAGCTTCCGGCATTCGTCTTATTCGCCCGATTGTCTGAATCTCAAAAGTTTCGTCCATTCCTTCCCGGAGTTTTACTAAAATGTGGGCACGAGGACAATCCCAGCCTGTAGCAACCGCCTGCTTTATAATTACTGCAAGCTGCTTTCCGTCATTCTTTTCAATGTTTTCAAGATTATCGTGACGATTAGAAAGCCAAACTGCAAGACTTTCGTTTTCAATAGAAATTCCCTTGCTTTCAAAATATTCAATAACTGAATCTAAAAGGGCATCAGAATTATTTGGAAGCTGCACTACAATCAAAGGATTTACAAAAGAGCCAATAGAAGAAAAGGCAGCTGTAAGTTCAGCTTGCTTTTTCATGGCTTTTTCAAGAAGATAATTAGTAGGATTTTCATCTTCAACCAAATTAGGGAAATCCTGATTTATCACTAGCAGTTTTTTTATTAAACCTTCTGCAATAACATCGCTTTCGCTCACTTCAATCAGCTTTGCACTTTTATCAATTAAAGGAGTGGCTGAACAGCGGATAATCTTATCTGTCTTAAAAAGCTGTACGATTGCATCTGATTTTTCTGTAAAATTCTGGTGACTTTCATCAATGATAACCTTAAAATCCAAGCCTTTATTATGAGCCTTTTCTATCCATTCAAGAAAGTTTGTCCGCTCGCTGTCTTTAAGGGCGTTGTTACCTTTTTTGGTGAGTTTTTCCCAGTTGATAAAACAGCAGTCGTTTTCACAAAAGCCGCTTGTCATCACATCACTCAAAAGCTTTGTTGAAGCATTGTGAATATATAAGTCCATCTTGTGTTTACTTTGTTCTTCAAGATTACCTTTTCCAGGTGTAAGCCATACAAAAACGCTTTGCCCATGTCCCTTTACATATTCGCTCATAAAATGGGTAAGAATAATGGTCTTACCGCTACCGGTCGGACTTTTCAAAATAATATCCCGACAGCTTTCTTCCATTGCAATCAAAAGTTCTTTTATAGCGTTCAGCTGGAATTTCATCAGATTCATAACTACAACTCCTAAGCATTCAATTCCGGATAGTAATATTGAGGAATAATCTTTATTTCGATACTGTTTTTCTTTAAAAGATTTTTCTGCTCTTTTGAAAGCAGTACATCATGACCAAGATAAAGTATTTTTGCAGTGCTTGAGCCATTTGAAAGCGACTTTTCAAATTCTGTCATTTCATCTTCTGTTAAAACAATGGCAATAGAAGCGTTATGGTCAAAATCCACTGCATTTTCAAGTTCTACCAGCTCACGAACATGAAGCAGCAGTTTA
>JAILNT010000419.1 GCA_024691265.1 Treponema sp.
TTTTCTTCTATTAAAGATGGAGGAATCTCTAATTGGGAAGGGGTTCACCGCTTCTATGATAATTGTCAGTTTTCTTATGAGCAGTTTAAGGTTCGACATGCCCTCTATTTGCTTGAACAGCTTTATTCTCGTCCTATTGAAGAATTCTCTGATGATCTTTACCGCAATGTTATTGATGATGTTTCAATTGTTGCTTACGATATTTACAATGCTTCTTTCCAGTCACGCGAAAAGGATTATTCTGATTACTACCGTATGATGACCTATCATTCAAAAGAAGAAATGAACAAGGTTGTTGGTCCTCTTGTAGAAAATGAATTCCTGCGTCAGCTTCGTAAAGAAACTGAAGTTTTTGTAAATGAAATTAAAGTTATCTTTGATGGACTTATCAAAAAGTAAAATTAATCAAAGGTCGGAATTTCTCTGATTTTATTATATTTTGCATCATAGCTGTGGCTGTTAGGGCGGATTCCAAGAATCCGCTCATTTTCTGCCTGCAGTTGAAATTTTATCATCTGCTTAAATGCGTCCATCATAGGCTCAGGATTTACCTCTGCGGGGCATAGTCCGTTTTCCTGCATTTCCTTAATCAGATAATAGCAGCTTTCTATAGTAGAAATGTATTCGGGACGCGGTTCATGCTTAAAAGTAAAAATAGAACGGTAATCGCCGTAAAAAGAAAGACGAGGCAGCTCCAGCAAAAAGGGATTATGTTCAATCAGCTTGCGGGCACAAAACCAGGTGGAATCCAGAATTAAAACAAGAAGCTTTTTGCCTTTGAGGGCTTCGCCAAAGCCGGGGCGGTTGGCAGTCCAGGCCTCTTCCCCCGGATACATCATTACAGGAAAATACTGGGGATCGTGCAAGAGCTCCTGCAATCTTTTGTTGTGTTCAAATTCAAAGCCTACAAGAATCTCTGAATCTTTGAGCGAAATTTTTGCAATATGGCCGGTTCCTGTTCTCTGTCTTTTTGCTTCCTTCTGATGCATAAGGAGAACAAATTTAATTCCCGGGTCAATTTCCTTTGTGTATTTACACAAGCAGGCCGATTTTGGCTTAAAACAATTGTAACACATCTCGCTCATGGGGCTTATGATAACAGAAGATTTTGTCTACAGCAATGTGTATTGAGAAAGAAGGTGCCTTAAATCATCATTGTTTTTTACTCCAAATAATTTCAATACTTGAGCCATGTCCTTTTTTACAGTCGAAATACTTATAAAATATTTGTCAGATAGTTCTTTGTAGGTTGAATTATAATTTATAAAGTCAAAAATCAATTTTGTCTGTCTTTCAGAAAGTCCAGATTCTGCAAGCCTTAATGTTCCGCCAATCTGAGGCAGTTTAATTTTTGCTTCTTCTGATTGTGCAGGAAGCAGAGGAGCAAGTAAATCTTTAAAATGGGAAAGGACAACTCTGCTAAAAGCCAAAATGAAGAGGAATGTCACAAATGCCAGCAAGAAATTATCCAGGCCAAAAGGAATTGCACCAGGCATCCAGATAAGCCAGATTATAGAAATTATGGCTGTTTTAAGATAAAAATGACTTCTGAAAAATCCATAGCCGAAAAGCATTACAATCATAACAGAATATAAAACAATGCCTAATGCCTCGTAGCCTGTCCATTTTACACAGAAGCTTTGAATAAGCAAAATTCCAATTTCCAGAGGTTTTATTCCGGGTTTAATTATAAGTGGAATACATGATAGCGTGCATAAACCATTTGCAAGTGGAAGTAAGATTTGTGGATAAGGAATCCATGTTTTATAGTTTTCAGGAAATATAAGACTGAATATGAATGTAAGAGAAAGTAGAAGAAACAGAAAGATTTCAAAGATTCGATGCGGCGTAAAAAGCTTATTCATAAAACACATTATAGCTTGTTCCCATATATAAATCAAAATAACCCGGGTTATTTATTTAGTAACCATGGTTATTTCGTATTTTGGATACTTTACAGCGTGTACAATGGGTCGTAGACTGTTCAACGTTATAACAAAATACTAATTCCGCGGAATAAAAGGAATAAGGATTTATTTATGAAGGAGAATTTTATAAAAACTTTAGCAACAGTTCTTGGAATTGTTGTTGCTGGTGTATTTATTGTCGGTTGTCAGAATAACATGACTGATGTAGAGAAAACTTTATCATTTTCTGTAGAATCAATACAAGAATATGATGAAGATGTCGTGGCGTTTGTAAAGCAAGCAAAGCCTGTTTTTGCTGCTGGTATTGAGGAGTCAGATATAGGCCTAACTGTGGCTGGGTATGAAGTCTATCTCATGCAAAGTCTTTCAAATAAGTTTGCACGTCAAGTAAGCTTTTCTGAAATATTTTTTTCTTCAGATGATGTTATAAGTGTTATTCAAAAAGAAATAGATGCATTTAATCTGCCTGATTTTGAGAACCTTACAGAAGAGGATATTTCAAGAATAAAACAGGATTTTCCTGAAATGACAAAAGAAGAAATAAAAAATAATATCGATATGATTTTTTTAGTATATCAGGATCAGATTGGGGTATTAGCATTAAAGGAAATTGTTAAAAACACAGAAGATGTTTCTAGTGGTTATGCAAGGGCATTAAGAACAAATAAAATTAAAGATTTGTTTTATGACCACAAACAACAAATAACAAAGGAAACTGTTGCTGCAATGGTTAAACATCCTTTAAGTGCCGCAAATTTATACAAGGCCGTTGATAAAGCTGTTGAGTTTTCTGGTAAATATATGGGGAATATGGCAGTTGGGGATACAAAAAAAGATGCATTCAGACATTGTATCTGGAATGTAGCATTGGCTAATGAAGGAGTAGGTGGAATACGTGAACGAAAATCTTGGGCAGAAGATTTTGCTACCGCATATGAACAAGGTTCTCTGTATACTAAAAAGACAAGTGAAATGGATTTACATAATAATACAGTTGGACGTGATGTTTATACATCTTTAACTTCATTTTGGCATCATAAGGCTGATTATGATAAAGCTTGTAATATTGTGAAGAGTAAAGCTGATTCAGCTGTGTTTGTA
>JAILNT010000437.1 GCA_024691265.1 Treponema sp.
AATCTGAAAAATACTCATATTGAATTGTATGAACTTATTAAGGACAAAAGAGATATAGTTGAAAGTTTAGCAAATATTAGATTTTCTAACTGATATTAACTTAAATTTGAGAATATTTTAAAATAAAAACGTCCTTTGAACGTCCATTCTGTGTTATACTAAAATAAAAGAAACAGGGTGGCAAGCCGCATTGAGAGAGAGTGTGATTTTTTAGGTCCATATGCGATAGGATTCCTGTTTTACAAATTTCGAAAGAGGTTTTCTACATCTCTTGGATTTTGCACTGGTTGTCAGCAAGCAATCAGTGCTTTTTTTTTGAGATTTTTTGCTTACTTAATATATATTAATGTATTATTTATTTTGACATGTAGACAAAAAACGTCATAATCGTGTATTCTATACTAATAGACATATATGATATTTTGATGAGATAATATGATTATTCATCAAACCGCTGTATAACAAGGAGTTTCAAATGGTAATTAAACCTATGGTACGCTCAAGCATCTGTATTAATTCTCACCCAATCGGATGCGCTAAAGACACAGAAAATCAAATTAACTATGTAATATCACAGAAATCAAAGCGTGGAGTTAAGTCTTTTAAGGAAGGCGGAAAGGCTCCTAAGAATGTTCTTGTATTAGGTTGTTCTACAGGTTATGGACTTGCAAGCCGTATTGTTGCTGCATTTGAATATGGAGCAGATACAATAGGTGTTTCTTTTGAAAAGCCTGCTTCAGAAAAGAAGGCTGGAACTCCTGGTTGGTATAACAATATGAAGTTTGACCAGGCAGCAGCAAAAGCTGGTCTTAAATCTGTTACACACAATGCTGATGCTTTCAGTGATGAAACTAGAAAGATGATTATTGATGAAGCAAAAGCTGCTGGTATCAAATTTGACCTTGTAGTATATTCTTTGGCTTCTCCTGTTCGTAATGACCCTACATTGAAAGATGTTGAGGGTAAGCCTATAATGTATCGTTCTGTAATTAAGCCTGTTGGAAAGGTTTATGGTGGTTCTGCTCTTGATATGATGTCAGGTAAAATCAGCTATATGGAAGCAACTCCAGCTGATGAACAAGAAGTAGCAAACACTGTAAAGGTTATGGGTGGCGAAGACTGGGAAAGATGGATTAGCCAGATGAAAGATGCTGATGTTCTTGCAGAAGGCTGTCGCACTGTAGCTTATTCATACATTGGACCAAAGCTCAGCCATGCTATTTATCGTGATGGTACAATTGGTGCTGCAAAGAAAGACCTTGAAGCTCGTGCTCATACAATTGATGCTGAATTGAAGTCATTGAAGGGTGCAGCTTATGTAAGTGTAAACAAAGGTCTTGTTACACGTTCTTCAGCAGTTATCCCTATTATTTCTCTTTATCTTGGTTGTCTTTTCAAGGTAATGAAAGCTAAGGGAACTCATGAGGGTTGTATCGAACAGATGGAACGCCTTTTCTCAGAACGTCTTTATACTGCTGATGGAAAAGTTCCTGTTGATGAAGAAGGAAGAATCCGTATCGATGACTGGGAGCTTGACCCTGAAGTTCAGGCTGAAGTTGGAAAACTTATGGATACTGTTAATGAAGAGAATGTTGGTGAAATTACAGACCTTGCAGGTCTTAAACACGACTTCCTTATGATTAACGGTTTCGATGTTCCTGGTGTTGATTACGAAAAAGACATCGAACGTATGGACGTAATCGAGTAGAATTGATTTTCTAACTTTATTGAAAGCCTCGGCTTAAAAAGCCAGAGGCTTTTTTTTATCTCTATGTGCTTGTATTGTAAGCTATAATTATTCATATATTTATTATATAATACAGATGTTCTTAGAATTGTACTGTTTTGGTTTGCTATACTTGGCATTTAGTTAAGGAGAAAAAATGCTGCATGTTACTTTTGGTGATATGTTTGATATAGAAAAATACATATATAATACTGATTTATATTTTGATAATACTTTTCAAGATAGGTGGATTACGTCAGATTTTGGGAAAAAGATTATAAAAGATATAGATAAATCTAATGTAATTTCAGCCCACGTTATTGAAAGCCCTTTTTTGGGAGCTATTACACCAACAGAATTATCAGGTGGGGTTAAAACTTTACTTCTTATGGCTTTTGATAACTCCAAAATATTTAATGCTTCAACTTGTGGAAATAATTGTGCAAAATGGATTTTGGAACTTGGCAAGAAAAAAAAGTTGTTGATTAATCTTCGTCATGTAATGGATTTTGGGACTAAAGATTTTAAGATTAAGATAACTAATACAGGTGTAATAGTACACAATATGAGTGAATTTGTTTCTGAATCCTTTTCTGGATTTTGAGGTGCAAAATGAAGGGTGTTCTGCATATAGAAGTTTCAAATAGACATGCAAAATATACTTTTGATTTAAAGAGAAATATTACTGTCGTTTGTGGTGATAGCGGTTCTGGAAAAACTACATTATATAGAATGGTTCGTTCATTTTATGAACTTGGAATTTCAAGCGGTGTAAAATGGACATGTTCCGGAGAAAAAAAATGTGCCGTAATTTCAGACCCGAATTTTTGGGAGTCAAATTTAAAAGAGATTAAAAATAGCGTTATTTTTATTGATGAAGGATACAATTTTGTTCTTTCAGAAGATTTTGCAAAATTAATAAAGGAAAGTAATAATTATTATGTTTTTTTTAACAGGGAAAAACTTTCTCAACTTCCTTATAGTGTAGAAGAAATTTATCAGATTAAAACATCTGGAAAGAAAAACCATTCTTTTGTAAAAATTTTTGATTCAAATAAAAATCATATTTACACTTCAAATAGTTTAAATAAAAAATTTTTTTATGACACTGTTGTTGTGGAAGACTCAAAAGCGGGATATGAGTTTTACCAGGCATATTTTGATGGCGAAAAAGTTGTTTGCAAAACCTCTGAATCTAAGTCAAAACTAAATAAATGGGTAAAAGATTATTCAGAGTTAAATTCAGAAAAGAAACTTCTTGTAATTGCTGATGGAGCTGCATTTGGTTCTGAGATGAACAGATTTATGGAAATTTATAAGGCTTCAAAAAATTCCTTAAACATAACACTTTGTCTTCCTGAGTCTTTTGAATGGCTTATTTTAAAGTCAGGCTTACTTCATCAAGAAGATATAAATGAAATATTGGAAAATCCATCAGATTATATTGAGTCAAAAGAATTTTTTAGTTGGGAACAATTTTTTACACATCTTCTTGTTGAACGAACAAAAGAGTTGAGTTATATGCGTTACAACGAAAATAAATCAAACCTTGCAGATTTCTATAAGAAAAAAGAAAATGCAGAAAAAATAATTG
Organism: Treponema sp.; assembly: GCA_024691265.1. GTDB lineage: Bacteria > Spirochaetota > Spirochaetia > Treponematales > Treponemataceae > Treponema_D. Next base: position 3,321 of record JAILNT010000437.1, read on the forward strand.
CTGAAATAAAAGGCTAAAATTCTTCTGATACTCTTTTTAATCCTTTTCATCTTCGTTATGCATTTTCTGCTTCATTGTTTTCATTTGTTTCTTCATTCTTTTTGTTGTCGTTTGAATTATCATTTGAACTAAGTTCTGAAGCTATCTGCTTTAGATTTTGAGAAGCATTTGAAATATAGTCAGTTGCCATTGTAAAGTTTTCAACTCCGGCAGCAATTTGTTTCAAAGTAATAAGAATTTGCTCGCTGGCAATAGCCTGTTGCTGAATAATCGTTGTAATGTCTCCTGCACTGCTAGCGGTAATTTCTGATGCATTTTTTATGCTACTAAATCTTTCTTCAAGATTTTTTGCACTTTCAACACCTTCTTGTATTTTTTCAGTACCGTTTTCACTGGCAATAATAAGTTTGTCAGAGCTTTGCTGAATTTCAGTTATTTTTTCCTTGATTTCTTTTGTTCCATCAATAATTCCATCAGCAAGACGGCGAATTTCAGTTGCAACTATATGGAAGTTACGACCGGCTTCTCCTGCACTTGAAGCTTCTAGCTCTGCATTGAAAGCTATAATTTTAGCCTGGTCTGCAACAGAGTTTATAAGAGTTACAATATCCCAAATGTTTGAGATTTTATCTCCTAAAGCTTTTATACCGTTGATGGTGTTCATATTTGTTGTTGCAATTTCTTGTAGCTTCATAACATTCTTTCCAACGTATGAAACACCTTCTGCAACATCGTCATTAGTTTTATTTGCAACACTTGTTACATCTTTTATTTTTTTTGAGATATCTTCACTTAATGCTGTGTTATCTTCCATTGTTGCAACAATTTCTTTTACGGCAGCACTCTGGTCTTGTGCTGTTGCAGCATTTTCTTTTGATGTAACAACAAGATTTTGTGTTTCTGATAAAAGTTGTTCAGAAATTTTATTTTCTTTCTGTTTAGTCTTGGTCATGTGAATACTGTTGAAAATTATATTTGCTAGAATTAAAAGACAGGTAGCAGATTCTATTATTTTGAACCAGAATTTTGAAGAACCAGTAAAATCTTCAACAGAACCTTCAATGACTGCAAACCAGTTTGTAAGTTTGATTTTTCGAACTGCGAAAAAGTTTTCCCCTTTTACAAAAGCTTTATCCCTGCCATCAAGATAGCTTTCAAAAGAATATCCTGTCTGTTTGATTTTAGAATCTTCGAAGTAATTGACTGTTAATAATTTTTCAGTGTCTTTGTTAGTAAGGTAAAGACCATTACTGTCTATAATATTTACAACTGTATTTTCTGAAAGTTTAAGATTTGAAACATTTTCTGAAAGTCTAGTAACTGTTATGTCTACACCGACAACGCCTTTTACTTTTCCATATTCATTAAAAACAGCCTTTGAAAAGGCGATACACAAGTTTCCTGACGATGCAGAAATGTAAGGTTCTCCATAAAAGATTTCACCTTTTTTTGCTATGGCTTCACTATGCCATGGACGTTTTGTAAAATCAAAATCATCAGGAGCTTCCCAACCATCACTCATTATTATGTAACCACCAGAAGGAATATTATTTAATGTGGTAAAATAGAAAGCTTCACAATTAGGATATTGATCTGCACTATTTTTAAGCATTGAAAAAATCTTATCTTTGTCATAATCTATTTTTAGGTTTTCACTCAATGAATTAATTGCATAAACTATAGGTTCAAACTGTAATCGTACTTCGTAGTCAGCTTGCTCATTGAGCCCTTCGGCAACATTTATAATATTTCGTTTGATAATGTTATTAACCAATAAGGTGAATGTAAAACAGGTGAAAATAGCTACAATGGCAAGTGGCAGAACAATTTGAATTATCTGCTTTAAATTAAGAGATATTAGTTTATGTTTCATTTATGTTCTCCTTTAGTTTCTAACCTTGCATAAATCTTTTTAAGTTGAAAGAACTTTTATCTATTACTTGTAATTTTATAGCAAGCTATGAAATTTTTCTTATTTCAATTAAATATTTTAAATTAAAAAACTAAATTTTCATTTGGAAATTATAAATAGGAGAAGAATTGGACTAATTTTTTTATTGAATGAAATATATAAATATTTTGAACAGAATAATTTTATTTTTATTCCATTCAAAATACTATTATTGGAATTTCTTATAAATATTTTATTTTTTTCCAAAATTGAAGAATTTTCCAAAGAAGCTTGAGCTTTTTCGTTTCTTGTCGCTTTTTGTATCTGTACTGTTATCTGATTTTTCTTCGATGTATTTGTTTATATTTTCGTCAGAACCTGCAACAAGAACTCTCATGCCTTCTTTTAGTGTTGTTGCTCCCTGAATGTCTATAAATTCATCTTCCTGGTGTTCTCTGTAAGCTATTACATTGAGATTATAGGTTTGTCTGAATCTTGATTCTGCAAGTGTTTTTCCGTCTAATTCTTGTTTTACTTTTATTTCTGCAATACCAAATGAAGATGAAAGTTTTATATAATCGAATAAAACAGAAGATATAAGTAATGGCGTTATTCTTTGGGCAGCATCTTCATCAGGGAATACGATGTGGGTAGCTCCTACAATTTTTAAGATTTCTCCATGCTGATTTGAGCTTGCCTTTACAACAATTTTCTTTATTCCCATTTTTTTCAGTTCATTTGTTACAAGAATTGATGACTCCATTTGTGCACCAAGGTCAACAACAACTGTATCAATGTCTTCTGGTATTATTTTGTGAAGCATATTGCTGTCTATGGCATCTGTTATATAAGAATCTCTTGCTATATCCTTATATTTTTCAACAATATCTCTGTCCTTATCAATTATAATTATATCTACATCTGAATCTTGAATGGTATCAATTATTTTTTCTCCGAATGTTCCAAGTCCAATTATAGCGATTGAAAGCATTTAGTCCTCCTTTGTTTATCCTACTATTATATTTTCTGTTGGATAATCTATAAATCTGTTCATGTTTTGCTGCTTTGTTCTTATTCTCATTGACATAGCAATTATACCGGTTCGTCCTGCAAACATTGTTATGATAATGAGTATTTTACTAAAAGGCATTAGATATGGAGTTACACTTCTTGTAAGTCCTACTGTTGCAATTGCTGAAAGTGCTTCGTACAAAAGGTCATCTGTTCCAAATCTTTGTAAGGCAAAATTTTTACTTTCTGAAATAAATAGTAAAAATAGTATAGCTACAAGGAATATTAGAGCTTTTACCGTTATGCTAGAAGCTTTTGCTATAGTACTGTCTGAAATATCTCTTTTAAAGATTGACATGTTGTTTTTGTCGTCTTCATCTCTGAAAGTGCTGCATAATAGTAATAATACTGTGGTTGTTTTTATACCGCCTGCCATGGAGCCTGGGTTTCCACCTATTATCATGAGTATGCAGGATATTAACGCTGTCGGTTCAGAAAATGCTTTTTGAGAAATACATTCAAAACCTGCTGTTCTTGTTGTTACACTTTGGAAAAATGCATTTAAC
>JAILNT010000446.1 GCA_024691265.1 Treponema sp.
AAAAACTTGATACAAGAAATCTCTATTATGGTGCAGGTTTGTTATATCACTTTCAAAATTACGATTCTATAAGTAATGAGAATGATTTTATTATTGATTCTTGTTTTAAAATATCTACAAATAAACATTTTTCTTTTTTAATAAAAGGTGGTTTTCATTTTAAGCTTACAGATGTTTTTGTTCTTGATGATTATTTAACAGATAAATGCCCTTCTTTAGTATTTTATTTTGAAAAATTATTTGATAACGGAATGGAAATCTACTGGAATTTTGGTTCTCATGATAATTATAGGTACCCGTTATTTGTTTCTCCTCAATATACATTTGGACTTGCTTATACATCAAGAAATAAAATAAGAATTAGTGCTGATGGAGAAATACGTTTTTCGGATCAATTTACAACTGCACCTTATGTAAATATGCTTGTTTTAAGGTCTTCTTTTAGAGTTTCATTTTGAAGGAAATATAGTTATGAAAAAAAGTATATATGTTAAGCTTTTTCTTTTTTTAGTATCCTTAATATTATGTTCGTGTAAATATGGTTTATATAGTTTACTGTTTAATGAAGATGATGTAGATGACCGCTCTTCTTCTCTTACGGTTCTTTCTAGTGATGATATTCCTGATGTTGGAGATTCTTCTCTTTATAGTTTTGTTGTTTTCACAGACCCTCATTTTGGAGCTTCTGCAAAAAGATATGATGATGAGTTTTTGACCTGGTATGAAAATCAACTTTGCCTTTCTGATGAAAGTTTACGTCCCCGTTTTGCTGTTTGTCTCGGAGATTGTGCAGATAGTGGTGAATCAAGTGAATATGATGATTATAATTCTGTGATTAATAAAATTATAGAGCTTGGCAATGAGGCTTTTTCTATATCGAATTATCATGTGTATTCTACTATAGGTAATCATGATTTATATAATAATGGTTATGAAAATTATAAGAAAAAAGTTTATCCTTATAAAACTTATTATAAATTTTCGGTTTGTTCATCGGCTGGAGAAAAATATTTTACTTATTTCTTTTTAGATAGTGCAAATGGAACTTTAGGAGATGAACAGCTTGATGATTTTGCAGAACAAATAAAAGAAGATTCTAATCCAAAAATTATATTTACTCATTATCCTGTATATGCAGGTGGCAATATTCTTATGACCATGCAGAATACTACTGAAAGAAATCTTCTTCTGACTTTGTTTGAAAAATATAATGCAAAAGAAGTTTTAGAAGGGCATGCTCATAAGAATTATGGTTATGATTATGGCGATTTTGAAGAGAATGTAACAGCTTCTTATCTTTATAGCCGGCAGTGTCGTCTTGTTACAGTGAATGAAGATACAGAAGAAGTTTCTACAGCTGTAATAGATTTTTAATATAAATACCTAGTCATTTGCTTAAAAAAAAAAATTCCACTATATTACAGAACATGGCAACAAAAACACCAGTTTATGATGAATCACAGATAAAACATCTTGATGCACTGGAACATATTCGCCTTAGAAGCGGAATGTATATTGGTCGGTTGGGAAACGGTTCCAACCAGAATGATGGTATCTATATCCTGTTAAAAGAAACAATCGATAACGCTGTAGACGAATACATAATGGGTTACGGCAAAAAAATAGAGGTCAGCATTGTTGAGAATAGAGTAAAAGTGCGTGACTATGGTCGTGGTATTCCTTTGGGAAAGGTTGTCGAGTGTGTATCTCAGATAAATACCGGTGCTAAATACAATGATGATGTATTTCAGTTTTCTGTTGGTATGAACGGAGTTGGTACTAAAGCCGTTAATGCTCTTTCTTCTGAATTTATAGTTCGTTCTGTTCGTGATGGAAAATACTGTCAGGCTTCTTTTGTACGTGGTAAACTCCAGGAAGAAAAAAATGGAGAGGCTGCAAAAGGTGAAAAGAATGGTACTAGTTTTGAGTTTGTACCAGATGACGAGATATTCGGTAAGTATTCTTTTAATATGGAGTTCGTTGAAAAAAGGCTCTGGAATTATGCTTATTTGAATACAGGACTTGAAGTTATTTGTAATGGTAAATCTTATAAAAGTCAAAATGGACTTCTT
>JAILNT010000002.1 GCA_024691265.1 Treponema sp.
AGAATATGAGTTTTACCAAGTCCAACACCACCATAAATAAATAGTGGGTTAAATGAATTACCTGGATTTTGAGCTACAGAAAAAGCAGCAGATTTAGCAATATTATTAGATTGTCCAACAACGAAGTTATCAAAAGTATAATTTTCATTGAATTGAGGATTAGAAGGCTTTTCTATTTCAGGAATTGAAATATTAGATGAAGATAGATAAGATTCCTTCTCATCTGGCGTAATAATAGCAAAATCTGTAACCATAGGATTATCTACTGTTTGAATAGATTGAGATATTATTGTTTTATATTCTTGAGAAGATAATGTTTTTTGAATGCCTTTAAGAGGAGCTACTAAAATTATCTTGCCATAAGAAATATCAAGTGGCTCCAATTTTGAGAACCACATGTCATAACTAACCGTTGCTACTTTTTTAGAAATTTCTTCTAAAATCTGTTTCCAAATTCTTGTATATTCTTCCATATGCACATATTATATATTAAAAGGATTGTAATTTACAAGAGTTATCAACATAATTTTATGTGGAAATAATGTGGAAATATTGTTGATAAATTGTGGATAACTTGATTTATCCACATAAAAAGCATACAATATAAAATGCAATGAATATAAAAGAAATAACTTTAAAAAATTTTAGAAATTATGAAAATGAAACTATTAAGTTTCAAGAAGGGTTAAATGTTATCGTTGGAAACAACGCAATGGGGAAAACTAACCTTCTTGAAAGTATATATTGTTGCGCAATTGGTAAAAGTCCAAAGACAAATAAATATAAAGAGCTTATAAAAATGGGGCAGCAAGCTGCCTATATTAAGATAATTTTAGAGAAAAAATATAGAGATCATACCATTGAATTTTATGTAGATTCAAAAGAAATAAAGAGAATAAAAATCGACGGAGTTCCACTTTCTAAATTAAGAGAATTAGTTGGATATATGAACATAATTTTCTTCTCTCCAGAAGAGATAAAAATGGTAAAAGAAGGCCCATCTGAAAGAAGAAGATTTATAGACATTTCTTTGTCTCAACAATCTAAAAATTATTTATTTTCATTATCTAAATATAATGAAGTATTGGCAAATAGAAATAAACTTTTAAAAGAAAATTATAAAGATGCAAACATCAAAGACATGTTAGTAATTTGGGATTCACAACTAGCACTTGAAGGAGCCAAAATTATTAAGAAAAGATATGAGTTTGTAGAGAAGTTAAAAATCGCTGCAAAAAATGCACATTTAGAGCTAACAGCAAATGAAGAAAATCTAGATATTGAATATGAAAGTTTAGTGCCAAATAATGATATAGAAGTAATTAAAGCAGAAATAGAGAAAAAGCTTATAGAAACACAAGATAAAGATATATCTTTGCAATACACGAGCGTAGGCCCACATAGAGACGATATAGCAATTGTGTCAAATGGTATAGATATTAGAAAGTTTGGATCTCAAGGTCAACAAAGAACTTGTGCGTTGTCTTTAAAATTGGCCGAAATTTCATTATTTGAAGACGAGATAAAGGAAAAGCCTATATTGCTCCTTGATGACGTCCTAAGCGAATTAGATGAGACGAGAAGGACAAAATTAATGCAAATGTCTTCTACGCTTCAAACGATGATCACTTGTACAGATTTTGATATGAATTTACCTTATAACGAAATAAGAATTCAAAACGGCAAACAAATCAATAAATAGGCCTCAAAATAGCCCGATAGAGAAAAATTTAAGGAAAAACCTAAGAAAAACATAGTTTTTCCTAATTTTTTGCCCATTTTGGCCTAAATACTATTGTATTTAGTAAAAAAATAGGCTATAATGGACTTACTATTTATAAAATATGCGTATATACGCGTGTGAAGGAGAAACAGTAAAAAATGGCAAACGAACATGAATATGGGGCAAGTCAGATCAGAGTACTTAAGGGACTAGAGCCAGTAAGACTACGTCGAGGTATGTATATCGGATATACTGATGAAAGGGGACTTCATCACTGCGTTTACGAAGTTATTGATAACTGCGTAGACGAAGCAATGGCAGGCTTCTGTACAAAGATTGATGTTATCTTGCAAAAAGATGGCGGATGTACAGTTATTGATAATGGCCG
>JAILNT010000028.1 GCA_024691265.1 Treponema sp.
TCTATCAAATATTAGAAGATGCATTAAAAAATAATCTAAAACTATTATCAAACTTTGAACTTATTAAGCTCTGTATTTACAAGCTTTATACTGTCAACATTATTAATAGTTTTATCATTAACACTATTCATAGCATGATTAATTTCATTAACACCATTTGCCATTTCCTTCATACTTGAAGAAATCTCCATGGTTACAGAAGAAACATCATTCATATCACTTATAACAGTTTTAGAGAATTTCTCCATTTCCTTAACACTGTTTCTAACATCATTACTTACATTTGTAATTTCACGCATAGCGATAAGAACTTGCTGACTACCAGCACTTTGTTCGTCCATAGCACTCTTAATTACAGTCTCTTGCTTGCTTACAAGTTGAGTATTTTCAAATATTGCATTGAACTGCTCCTGAATATCTTTAGAAGCTTCCGTAATATCTGAAATAAGCTCCTTTAAGCTTCCTAAAGCATCAGAAATACTTTTACCCTGTACACTTGAATCTTCTGCAAGTTTTCTAATTTCATCAGCAACAACGGCAAATCCTTTTCCTATATCGCCAGCATGAGCAGCTTCTATGGCAGCATTCATAGCAAGCAGGTTTGTTTGACTTGCAATATTCTGTATAACATTACTAGCTTCTATAAGACCTTCACTATCACGTGCAATCTTATCTGTAAGTTCAACAGTTTTTTCAACAACATTACGACCGCTTTCTGCAGAAGAAGTAAGTTCAGAAACAGAAGTTGCATTTTTATCAAGAATTTGTGTAACGGAACGGATATTAGAAACCATCTGTTCTACAGCACTTGATGATTGTGTAATAGAATTAGCCTGAGAATCAATTCTTAAAGAAAGATTATTTATTTCATCATTTACCTGTTTTAAGGTATTTCCAACATGATTTACATCATCGGACTGCCTATCCGTCATATTGTTTATGCTATTTATATTAGAATTAATTTCATTAACAGCACTTGCAGTTTCAGCTACATTTTCAGAAAGTCTTTCAGCTGAATCTGTCATATTAACGGCTTCATTCATTATAGATTTTACAGAGCTACTAATCTTCTCAATCGTCTTATTAAAATATTCAGAAAGCAGAGTATTTTCATCATTTCCTTTAACAGGAAGTCTTACTGTTAAATCCCCTTCTCCTTCACTAATATTTTTCAAAACGTTTATAGTAGCTTTCAAAGGCTTTGTTATTGCACTAGAAAGCCCAACTGCAATAAAAATACATATTATTACGCTAATAAGAATTAACAGCGATGTAAGATATTTTACAGAATTATTTGCAGCATCAATATTTTCAATAGGGATAACAACAATATAATCAAGTGTCATGTACTTATTATTTGAAGGATAAGAACGAATCTCATAAGGTTTATTATCAAATTTTATACGGCATTTTATAGAATCACTATGTGAGAAAGTGGAAAATTCTTTCATCTTCTCAATATCATGAATATTCTTGAATTTATCTTCAGCATGAAGTTGATTTACAATTATAGTTCCATTTCTATCAACTAAAATATAACGTTCATCTTTATCACTTTTGTGGGTTGTTGCCATAAGTTCATCAAAATATTCAATAGAAGCATCTGCTAAAACAACACCTCGAGCTTTTCCATCTGTTCCCTTGAAATATTTATCAACAATTACAGATATTAAACCATCGGAAGATTCATATACATCAGAAACATGAACTTCACCATTCAGATTTTTTGCAGCAGTATACCAATCTCTTGTACGTGGGTCATAACCGTTTTTACGGGCTGAAGGCGGATAATAAACATATCCACCTTCATCTTCTGTTGCAAGTCCCATTCCAAATATTTCAGACTTTGCATCTTTAAAGCTTTTTAATACCTTAAAAACATCATATTCATACTCCCCCATATTATTTAGATCCATAGGAACAACTCCAGAAGGATCTTTCAGGTCGATATAGGAAGTAATATGACCAGAGGATTGTTTTAGCAATTCTAAATTAGAAGAAATTTCTATAGTACTTATCAAATTACTAAAGAATTCATCAATTGCAGCATCAGAAACAGAAAGAGTATTTGACAACTTTTTAGAATAAGCTTCTTCATCGATTATTGTTATACGAGTATAGATTAAAGTACCCAATAATATAAGAAGAGCAACAGTTGTTACTGTCATACATGCAATAATCTTGTAACCAAAAGATTTAATTCTTTTTCTTGTCATTAAAAACCTCTTACTACAAAATTATAAGACAGCTATTCTGCTTTTCAAATTTATTTTAAAAGGCTTTCTAATTCTTCCATTGCTGTATTTTCTTCAGGTAACCTCGATAACTGACTTTTATAGACTTCATGTTCTTCTTTCATTGCTATGTCAGATTCCCTGTGTGCAGTATCTTTCAAACTGGTAAAAATTGCTCCTAAAGCTGCTTGAGTCTCTTTATTCAAATTTGAAGAGTTCATAACAGAAAGAAGATAAGCTTTACAAAGATTATCCCATGTATCTTTATTCATAGAATAGACAGTAAAATACTCATATTCACTTGTAATCTCTCTTGTTACTCCATTACGTCTAGTTAACTTTCGCCAAAAAGAAGTTTCTTCTCTAAGACCTGATATATCAACTTTTGCAGAAATAGCAGAATCTAAAACAGCTTTTAACTGGTCATCAGAAAAGCCGCTTCCTGTTTTTGATATTATAGTTTGACGTAATTCCCTAACAATAGAAGCAGCTCCATCAGTTCTTGAACGAATGCGAGCAGCATTTTGACTAGGACCAACACCACGACTTAAACGACAAACTGTATCATTTGAAAGTCCCCACTGATTTTTAAAAGGATAATCATTTCCCCATTGCAATTGAAAAAGCCAGGCAGGATTTTCAGAACTTCCTAAAGCTTTATCAGTCCAGTCAGAAATTACAACAGTATCATTTGCATCAACATTCTCTTTTGTTTTTTTCTTACCTTTTGCAGTTAAATCAAAAGGCAAAAAAAGTAAAATCGTTAAAAGTGAAAAAAATAT
>JAILNT010000045.1 GCA_024691265.1 Treponema sp.
AACTCGTAAAATTCTAAAACATGATGCAAACGGAAATCTTACAAAGATAAGTACATATACAGTATCTGAGAAATTTGGAGAGACAGTAACAGAGCTGTCTGACATCATAGAGTACTCTTACCAGTACTAAAAAAAATATATCCCCTTTTGGAACTTTTGCATTTTCTTCATAACGATATACATCATTTTCTAAGATGATATTATTTTTATCGAATGTAACAATTGCTGTTAAAAGCTTTGAACTGTCATAGCTATAACCTTTCTTATAATTTAGAGAACCATCTCCATTGTATACTCTTTCTTCTACAAGCTTTGGTGATTCTGATTCAGACGAATAAGTGAGGATTGTTTTCTTTATAAGGTTTCCTTCGCTATCGTATTCTGAAATCTCTTTTTTGTTGTCATGATTTTTATAAGTTATTTTTCCTGAAAGTATTTCTTTATTTTCACTTTCATCTGCTTCAGCTTCTTTTTCTGTTTCTATAATTTCTACATCAGCTTCTAATTTTTCGGCTTCTGCGTCTTTAGGAGTATAATATTCTTCTGCTATTTTATCTCCGTTATCATCATATATAAAATTTGTTTTTCCGATTATAGTTTCATCTTTGTTAAAAAATGTTTTGCTTATTAATTTTTTATTTGATTTTCCATCTTCTGAAACTGTTTCATCTTCTTCATATTGAAATGTTACTTTGTCAACTGGAACATCTGTTCCTGTCATTTGTACAGATTCTATTTCCTTTCCGTTTTCATTGTATGTATGAATATATTTTGTTTCAGGGGTACGATAATATATTCCAAATTTAGATGTTATTGTGTAATCAACTTTTGTATAGGACTTTGGAGAGCCTAATGGAGATAAAGTTTCTGGGTCAACAGCAAAAATTCCCAGTGCTAAAGATGCAATACATGCAGCTGTTAATAGCTTTTTCATAGTTGTTCCTCCAAACAAATTTCCAAAGATAATATCGGCCTGTCATTTGCTTACGTTGAGTACAATTGAAAAAAAACTTGGCAAAGCATAAACTGTTTTTATGGATTTTTTTGAGTTACAGGCTGCAGTTGCTCTTTCTCAAACTTTACATTTTGCAAAAGCAGCTTCAAAAGTTAATTTGAGTTCTTCTGCTTTAAGCCGGCTTATATCCCGATTAGAAGAAGAATTAGGTACAACTTTATTCGATAGAAGTAATAGGGCTGTTTCTCTAACTGAAAATGGTAAAAAGTTTGTAAGTTTTGCAATTAATTGTCTTGAATCTCAAGCATTACTAGAAAATGCTCTTAAAGATAAATCTGCTACTGTATCTGGTACTCTTCATGTTTTTGCATCTGTAACGGCCTGCTATTCAATTTTACCAGCTTTTGTAAAATTATTATCTGAAAAATATCCTGCAATACAGCTTAGTATTCAAACGGGGGATCCTGCTCTGGCAGCTGAAAGTATTAGGAATGGAAGTGCAGACCTTGCAGTTGCAGCTATTCCTGACGGAGGCTTTACTGGGTTAAATTGCATAAGTGTATGTAAAAGTCCTTTAGTATTTGCAGCTTCTACAACAGGACCTTATGAAACTGTTCAAGGCTCTCCTCAGGATATAGTTTCTTCTGTCCCGCTTATTTTACCAAAGACAGGGCTTGCAAGACAAAGATTTGATTCCTGGATTGAAAGTCGTAATGTAAAGCCTGTTATAGCTGCCGAAACAGAGGGTAATGAAGCAATTATGGCTCTTGTGCAATTGGGACTTGGAATAGGTCTTGTCCCTAATATCGTTCTTCAGAATGGTCCTTATAGACAGGGCTTTGCCTGTCATTCTGCCGGTAATGCTCTCGGCTATTATGATATAGGCTTTATACAAAAAGTTCAGATAACGGGAAGTGAAATTACAAGAAAGGTTAGAAAAGCGGCTTCTGAAATATTGGCTTTATTATAATAATGATTTTCTTAAATGGGGTTTAGCTAGGGGTATATTAATATAACTAAAGTTCTTTACAAAAATTAAAATATGTTAAATTGTATATAACAAGATTAAATATTGGAATGAAAGAATTAGGAGACTTGCTATGGCTAGTGAAATAAAGAATCTTATTTCTGTTGAAAATTGTAGTGTTAGAGTTGATAACGATATAAAGGTAAATAGTTTTTCCTGGCACATGAAAAAAGGCGAAGCTTGGCTTGTTATTGGACCTAATGGAGGTGGTAAAGCTGATTTTATAAAAGCTTTAGCTGGTATGAATAGAAAATTTATACCAGAATTAACATCTAACAGTTCTTCTGATAAATATTCAGCTTCTTTGTATTCTTCTGTGTTTGAAGGTTCCGTTGAAATTGTATCTCTTGAAAGAGCTGCTTCTTTGATTGAAGAAGAAAGGGAACAAGATGAAACAGATTACATGGATAGAATAGATGAAGGTAGAACAGGAAGAAGGTTTATTTGTGAAGTCTTAGGAGGTTCTACAAAGAAAAATGCTCCTCTTCCTCCAATTGCTTCTAAACTTGAAACTTTACCTCAAGTAAAACTCTGTGGTATAGAAAAGATTTTGGACAGAGGATTGCGTTATATGTCAACAGGTGAAATCAGAAGAACTTTACTTTGCAGGGCTTTGCTTTCAGGAAAAAAACTTCTTGTTTTAAGTGACCCTTTTGCTGGACTTGATGCAGATAGCCGAAAGATATTACTTGAGTTTTTTAATACAATAGTAAGTAAGCAGCTTTCGTTTTCATCGGAAAGTGAAAATCCTTATCCATATATTATTCTTAGTATGGAACGTATGGTAGAAATACCTGAAAGCATAAATAAAGTTCTGGAATTCTCTGCTAAAAATGTTTCATTTTGTGGTGATAGAGCTGAATATGAAAAATTAATTACTTCAAGAGAAGAAGAAGCCGCTAGGACTAAAGCTGCTGAAAAAGAAGCTTTTGCAAAAGAGCTTAGCAGTATTCACGATGAGACAGCCATTCTTAAAAATGAAGAAGTAAAAGCAGAAGATACCCTTATAAAGTTTAATAAAGTCCACGTTGGTTGGAATGGTCATATGGTTTTGAATAATTTAGACTGGACTGTAAAACGAGGTGAGCATTGGCTAGTGCGTGGTCCTAATGGTAGTGGAAAAACCACTTTACTTGAGCTTGTTACAGGGGATAACCAGCAGGTTTATTGTAATGATATATGGCTTTTTGGCAGAAAGAGAGGTACTGGAGAAACAATTTGGGAAATCAAATCTAAGCTTGGCATTGTTAGCTATCGTTTACATGTAGAATATCGCATGGTAGGTGGCTTTGACCTTGAAAGTGTTATTATTAGTGGTTTCCATGATTCAATAGGTCTTTATGAGCCTAAAACAGATGTTGAAAAGGCTGCTGCAAGAAAATGGTTGAAATTAGCCGGATTTGAAGGGAGAGAAAATGATAGTTTTAGCTCTCTAAGTTATGGAGAACAAAGAGCAGTCCTTATTCTTAGGGCTGCTGTAAAGCAACCGCCTGTTCTTATTCTTGATGAACCTTGTCATGGACTTGATGAAAATTTCAGACAGAAAATCTTAAATCTTATGGAGCTTATCGCCCAAACAGGTACAACAACGCTTTTGCATGTTACACATGACCCAACAGAAGTTTTAGATGCTGAAAAACATATTTTGGAATTACACCCTGGTGAAGAGCCTATGTATAAGATAATAACAAAATGATATTAGGAATTATCTGCATTCAGTGTTAAAATGATATTTAATAAAAAGGGGGAAATCTTGTTTTCTAAAAAAATTGTTTTGCACTGTTTGCTTTGTTCTTCTTTTATCTTTTCTTCCTTAGTGCTATGTTCTTTTTCAAGACCTAATACTGTAATAGAAGAAGCTCCTGAAATTTCATCAGAAGCAGATGTTGCAATAAAAAATGAAGGTTCTAATATAACTGAGCCTGTAACAAATTATAGGCATGATGATATTACTGGTGAAAAGATTCCATTAAAAGAAAGCTGGGGTTATGTAATGGCAGGTCGTGAATATGAATTCAATAACGATATGCCTATAACTGATATTGGATATTTTTCTGCCGGAGTTAACGTTTATGGAGAACTTGAGCCTGCTCCTTCTCGCTCTAAATTTTCATCTTACTCTGGCAGAGTTCATTTAGTTACATCTTGCGACAGTAAATCTCTAACTCATTTTATTTTAGACCCTTCTTATCCTGTAAAAGATAAACTTGTGAAAGCTCTTATTGCTGCAAGTGAAAGTTATGATGGACTTCAGGTAGATTATGAGCTTGTTCCTGCAAGAGACGGTAAGAATTTTCTTAACTTCCTTAAGGATTTAAGAAAACAGTTATCTTCTGAAAAAATGCTTACCGTTGCACTTCCTGCCCGTACAAGAACAATTGCTGATGATGTTTATGGCTATGAGGCAATAGCGGCTGTCGTTGATAAGATTATAGTTATGGCTTATGACGAACATTGGTCTACAAGTGCTCCAGGTTCTATTGCCTCTATTGATTGGTGTGAAAGAATAGCTAAATATTGTGTCACTGTGATACCTCCTGAAAAACTTGTTATGGGTATTCCTTTCTATGGCAGAACATGGGGAAATGTATCTGCTAATAGAGCCTGGTATTTCAGTGGTATAAATAGAATTATGAATGAAAATGGAAATCCTGAAGTATCTAGGGATAATTCTGTTCCTTATTTCAAATATAAAACAGAAATGACAGTAACAGGATATTTTGAAGATGCTATCTCTCTTGTAACTAGAACCCGTATGTATGCTGATATGGGAATAGATAGACTTGCTTATTGGCGTATAGGTCAAGAAGATACAACATATTGGGATTGGCTTGAAATCACTGAATAATATTTATATATGAAAATTAAAAAGCTGGCAGCAAATAAATGATATTCTGCCAGCTTTTTCTTTTTATTTATTAAGAGCTAATTTTGCAGCATTTTGTCCTGCAATACGACCTGAAGTTAATGCCCAACCGTGAGCAGCTCCTCCATAAGTTACATAGGCTTTATGATTTTCGAGTAAAACTCCGATTGAATCATTTCCTACTGCATAAACATTATAAATAGCTTTTCCTGATTCATTTAAGACTCTCATATCTGTATCTACATCAAGTCCGCCACAAGAAGAATAAACATATGTTGCACCTTTTACAGCGTAATATTTTGAAGATTTTGCAAGAGAACTCTTTGAGAATGCTTCTTCAAGTGATTTTACACCAATAGCTTTTGCAAGGTCTTCAAGATTTGAAGATATGAAAACGTCTCCTTTATCTTTTCCAACTTCAAGAATTGTATCTATATCTGTGATAGCTACATTTGCTTCAATCTTTCCGCCCTGTCCATAGAATGTAGGTGTATTTATTTTAGAAAGTCCATTTTTCTTTATGTTTTCTATTTGTTCCTGTGTATAAAGTGCATAATAATTAGGACCTGCTTTCCAGCTATCAAAAGACAATAAGCTTTCTACTTTGTCGTTGAAATAATTTCCTTTTTCATCAACAAGTAATGTAGTAGGGTCAAGTACCATGCTAGTGAGGACTGCTTTCTGTTCTTTTGAGAGTTCATTTGTACGGATTATGTTTTCAACTTGAGCAATATGAGCAACAGGAGCTACTTCTGGATTATAGAGTGCAGCACCGAGCTTTTGTGCCATCTTTATGCCAGCTCCATCACATTGAGTCATGGCTCTTGTATGCCATATTCCTCCAAGATATTTCTTGCTCATTTCAGAATCTCCGATGAAACCTCCTGTAGCAAGAACAACTGTTTTTCCATAAATTTCATACGTGCTGCCATCATAATAGCGAGCCTTTACGCCTATAACATTTCCGTTTTTATCTGTTAAAAGCTCTTCTGCTGTTAATTCTGTCATGTAGTCATTTTTACTATTAAGTTTTTTTGCAGCTTCAATAGAATTTACGAAAGCAATATCTTTGCTTGTTCCGCTCTTGTCTGTATAAGCTGTCCAAACTTTCCATGGGTGAGGATTAAAGAAAGCTTTTAAATCATCTCCAAACTTGAAGTCATAATTTTTTTCAAGCCAATCTAAAGTAGAACCTGATTTATTTACCATCAAGCTTACTAAATCTTTTTTTGCTTTATTATCTGTGTAGTCTAGCCAGTCGTTTATCAATTCTTCTTCTTCAACGAACTTTCCTCCGTTGTTTTTTACACGACTTTCAGGATTTATTGCCATTGGACCTGATGTATTTGTAGAGTTTCCTCCTATTTTTGCAGCTTTTTCTATACCAAATACACTTGCTCCCTGTTCTGCTGCACTTAGATAAGATGTAAGTCCTGCTCCTCCCAATCCTACGACAATTACATCATAGCCTTCTATCTTTTCTGTTTTATTTTCTTTTGCTATTGGCGTATACCAAGCATCTGGATTTCCACCTGCCTGTTTTATTGTATCTGCAATAATGTTTTTCATAGCAGCAGATGACACGGTAGCACCTGTTATTGCATCTACTTTTAGACTTTGTGCCTTTAAGATACGAGGTATGAGCTTATCTTTCACTGTTGCAAAGATTTCTTTAGAACTGCCTTCTTCTTTTACATTGATATCTGTTATAGCATTATCTTTGAATGTGACATCAAGAGTCATTAAATCTGTTACGCTATAAGATGGAGCTGATGCTGTATAAGTTCCATCTTTCACAGTTTTTGAAATTTGAGATATTTTTTCACCAGAAGCTTTTTTTATAGCTTCTTCTAAAGCTGTTCTAACTGCTTTTGATGTTACTGAAGCTCCTGAAACTGAATCAACTTCATCTATAGAAAAATCTTTTATATTTTTATTTTTTAATGCAGGAAATATTTTTGTGTTGTAATTTTTAATTGCTTCACCACCAATAGCAGCAGTTTCGTTTTCTCCTTTTGCCTTTATATCTGCAATTTGTTCATTTTGCACAGATAGTTCTACTGTAACTTTTCCGCCGAAGCCTTCTGACTCTGCTGAAAAACTGCTATTTCCTTTTCCTTCTTCTTTTGAACATGAAAATAGAAAAAAGAAAGAAAAGGCTGTGATGATAATTTTTTCAAATTGTTTCATATATAACCTCTTTGTTCTTAATATAGTAATGACGACTATATAGTCTGTATAGTCCATATTTTTTATAAGATTTTAATTATATGAAAGTATTTGCATATAAGCTTCATTTTCAGTAAGATACCATGCAAGAGGTCTTTATGATATTTTCACCGGTTGAGATTCAAGAAACAGTAAATATGTTTATGCGGCAGAAACTTGATATCCGCTGCATTACGATGGGTATATCTCTGCTTGACTGTGCATGCGAAGACAGCAAGAGGGCTAATCAAAAGATTTATGACAAAATAATGAGATATGCTGGCAATCTTGTTCGTGTTGGTCAGGATATTGAAAAAGAGTATGGTGTACCTATTATTAATAAGCGTATTTCCGTTACCCCGATTGCACTTGTAGCTGGTGCAAGTGGTGAAAAGTCATATGTAAGCTACTGTCATACTCTTGACAAGTGTGCGAAAGAACTTGGAGTTAACTTTATTGGTGGTTTTAGTGCCCTTGTTCAAAAAGGTATTACTCCTGCTGATAGAATACTTATAGATTCTATTCCAGAAGCTTTAGCTACAACTGATTATGTTTGTTCTTCTGTAAATGTTGGAACTACTAAAAATGGTATTAACATGGACGCTGTAAAGCTTATGGGAGAAACAATCAAGAAGACAGCAGAAGCTTCAAAAGATTGTGCTATTAACGGTTGTTCTAAGTTGGTTGTATTTTGTAATGCTCCAGAAGACAATCCTTTCATGGCAGGAGCATTCCATGGTCCTGGAGAAGGAGACGCTGTATTAAATGTAGGTGTTTCTGGTCCTGGTGTAATTCTTGCTGCTGCAAAAGAATTTAAAGGACGCCCTATTAACGAGCTTGCAGATGGTATCAAAAAGATGGCTTTCAAAATCACACGTGTCGGACAAATGGTTGGTACAGAAGCTGCTGCCCGTCTTGGCGTAAATTTTGGTATTTTGGATTTGTCTTTAGCACCAACTCCAGCTGTAGGTGATTCTGTAGCTCGCATACTTGAAGAAATTGGTCTTGAAGGTTGTGGTGCTCCTGGAACAACAGCTGCCCTTGCAATGCTTACCGATATGGTAAAAAAAGGTGGCGTAATGGCTTCTACTAATGTAGGCGGCTTAAGTGGTGCCTTTATTCCTGTATCAGAAGATGAAGGAATGATAAATGCTGTAAAGCAGAATTCTATTTGCCTTGAAAAGCTTGAAGCAATGACAACCGTTTGTTCTGTAGGACTTGATATGATTGCAATTCCTGGAGATACAACTGCTACTACTGTTAGTGGTATTATGGCAGATGAATTTGCTATAGGAATGGTTAATAATAAAACTACTGCAGTTCGTCTTATTCCAGCTCCTGGTAAAAAGCCTGGTGATTGGGTTGAGTTTGGAGGTCTTTTGGGAGGTTGCCCTGTAATTAATGTAAATCAGTTCTCTTGTGCTGACTTTATTAATAGAGGTGGTCGTATCCCTGCTCCTATCCATTCATTTAGAAATTAATTTATTCTATAAATTATAAAAGACTCTGTTTGAAGAAATTATTTTTAATTCTTCATTTCAGAGTCTTTTTTTTGTTTTTGACAATTGCAAATTCCTGTACCATAATTAAAAATATGACAAATATAAATGAAGATAAAGAACCAAGCTTGATATCTATAATTATAGATATGATTTTGGGAAGAAATAAGGATTCTCCTGAAACTCGTAAGCAGTTTTCTGCTATAGCAAAAAACTTGTCTAAAACTAAATATAATGGATATTATCACCCACTTACTTCAAAATTAATGCCACCGTGTGCATCTTTTCTATTTTATATATATAAAAATATTTATCCTTTGCAGAAATTTTTTAATGAAAGATTTTTTGTAGATAAATCTGCTCATCATATAATTGACGCATTCATGTCTGATGAACAAGTAGGATTAAAGAATGAGTTTGATGAGAATATCATTAGAGAAAAATCAAAAACAGAAAAATATCAGGATTTTTCTATAAAAATAAAGAAGCTTATAAATGACTTTAAAATGAGCTTCGATAAAGACAAATACAGAGAAATAAATAGTGTATATAATGCATTAATTTTATTAAGGCAATTTTGTGTATACGATTACTATTTTATATTAAAGAAATTCTGTCCTGACATAAAAGAGGGAAGTTTTTCAGGAAACCCTAGATTTAGCAAGGTTTGGGGAGCTTATATTGCAGAGCCATTAGCAAATTTTGATAGTGTTGCAAAAGGTCTTTTAAGAGTTCCTTTTGAAGATTGGGCTAGTGCTATAGGATTTATAAATAAAATTAATGGTGAAGAAATCATAAGTGTAGAAAAATGGAATACACTTGTTTATAAAATAAATGATATTGAAAAATATTCTATATTTGAGAATATTTGTAAGCTTATAAATAAGGATTTATCATTTTCCGTAAGGGCTTCATATTCTGAAACTGATATTGTAACGAGCTATGTAAATGATATAAGTAGAAAAGTTTTTGAAATACTTAATGTTATAAAACAGGAACAGCAAAGATATTTTATAGCAACAGAATTGAAAAAACTTTTTCCTAAAGGATTTGAACAGCCATTAAAATATTATTTATCAGAAATGGATATACGCCTTGAAGCAAAAAAACTTCCAGTATTCAAATATTCAGAAGCTTTATCGTATTTACAGGCATTTATATTATCGTATGTAAATGGAGATATATCTTCTATTGCTTCTAAAATAAATGTTTATGGAAGTGTAATTAATAGAGATTTTGTTATTCAATTACTAAATACCTGTTCTTATTTGGGAACCAATATTTCAGAACAAATAGTAGCTTTTGATGGAAAGCTCGCTCCTAAAATGCCTCTGGGATATAAACTTTCTAATTTTTTATCTCAAGCTACTTCTTCAGAACAGGATACTGTTACAATTCGTGCTCAAGTTGATTTAATAAATGCAAATGCCCTTTCTATTTTAAATGATTC